>JBBRDV010000067.1:0-7563 GCA_038203565.1 Atribacterota bacterium | reverse complement strand
ACAGAAAGGATGAAATTAATGGAATGGCGATTAATAAAAGATAGTTATCATAATGGTTTTATGAATATGGCGATTGATGAAGCAATAATGATAGCTCACCGGGAGGGTTTAGTTCCTCCCACTATTAGATTTTATCAATGGTCTCCACCGGCTGTATCTTTAGGTTATTTTCAGGATTTAAAGAAAGAGATAGATGTAAATGCTTGCAAGAATATGGGGATTGATATTGTTCGTCGGCCAACTGGTGGCAAAGCCGTTCTTCACGATAAAGAATTAACTTATAGTTTTATAATTAGAGAAAATCATCCCTTAGTTAATGATTCTATATTAGAGACCTATAAGAAGATTAGTGGAGGAATGATTAGGGGTCTTTCTTATTTGGGAATAACGGCTGAATTAGTTCCTCTGAGAGAAAAATTAAAGAACACCACCTCATACAATGAGGCTAAATCCAAAATTCCTCATCCAGATATTAAATCAATCTGTTTTTCCGTTCCCTCTCAATACGAGGTACAGGTTGAAGGAAAAAAGATTGTAGGTTCTGCTCAGGTAAGAAAAAGAGAAATAGTTTTACAACACGGTTCTTTATTGATAGAATTAGAAAAAGATAAGTTATTCTCTGTATTTAATTTTCCTTCTGTTCAGATAAGAGAACGCTTAAAAGCAAGATTTAACGCTACCAGCTTGGAAGAAATTTTAAAGAAAAAGATAGATTTTTCAGAATTATCCGAAATTCTCCCCCGAGGATTTGAAGAAGAGTTTGGGGTAAGATTATTGGAAGGCAAATTAACTGAACAGGAAGAAAAAATTTCCAAAGAACTTTTAGAAAATAAGTACTCAACCTATGAGTGGAATTACCAAAGGAAAAATAATCAACTTGATTCCCAAAAAATAAAGGAGTAGGTAGATGATTAAACTTAAGAGTAAACTTATTGTAGTTGAAGGAGCTATAGGTGCAGGGAAAACAAGTTTAGTTTTATTGCTAAGTAAAAGATTTAATGCAAGATATAATTTAGAGGTGGTGGAAGAAAATCCCTTTTTAACTAAATTTTATAACGATATAGAAAGATACGCCTTCCAGACTCAAATATTTTTTTTGCTGAGCCGCTACAAACAACAATTAGAATTAGCCCAGCAAGATTTATTTAATCAATCAGTTTTTTCTGACTACCTATTTGCTAAGGATAGGATATTTGCTCATCTGAATCTTTCCGGAAATGAACTTTCTATGTATGAACACCTCTATGAAATTATGGTTAAAGATATCCCTCGACCGGATCTAATTGTTTACCTGCAAGCGAGAACAGAAACCTTAATGAAAAGGATAGCGCTGAGAGATCGGCCTTTTGAGCGAAAAATGTCTTTTGAATATATGAGAAGATTGAATTTAGCCTATGAAGAATTTTTTTCTTATCCCGATAATTATAAAAAAATAATATTAATTAAAATAAACACTAACGGTCTTGATTTTGTAGGCAAAAGTAAAGATTTTGAATATGTTCTTAATGAAATTTATAAGGGGGACAGTTTAAGATGAAGAAATTTATTATTGTATCGGGGAATATCGGTTGCGGTAAATCAAGTTTAACTGATCTCTTAAGTAAAAGATTGGGTTGGAAAGCATATTATGAAGTAGTGGAAAATAATCCTTATTTAGAAAACTTCTATGGAGATATGAAAAAATGGAGCTTTCACCTTCAGATATTTTTTCTGTCTAAAAGATTTCGTCATCATCAGGAAATATTAAAGAATCCTGCCTCTGTAGTTCAGGATAGAAGTATTTATGAGGATGTGGATATATTTGCTAAAAATTTAAATCAGCAGGGATATATGGAGGATCGTGATTATGAAAATTATCAGGAATTATTTAGTATAATGACCCAATTTCTTACTCCTCCGGATTTAATTGTATATCTTCAGGCTTCGGTTCCCACTCTTTTAAAAAGAATTTCCCTACGAGGAAGAGATTATGAAAAAACTATCTCCGAGGAATATTTAAAACAGTTAAACGCATTGTATGAAGAATGGGTGGAGAATTTTAATATTTGTCCTATCTTGAATGTGCCCGCAGATGATTTGGATTTTGTTAAACGTCCTGAACATCTAAAATTAATTGCCAATAAAATATTGGATAAACTCCAGGGGGTAGAAAAGGTAATATTTGATTAAAAAAGTACAGGGGATGGTTCTCTATTCCTTCTCGTCCTCTGTACTAAAGTAGGAGGTAATATTTTGAGAGCAGTATTAATTTATGGTGGGGAAAATAAAAAATTAGAATTATTTGTGAAAAAAATATCATCAGTAATAGAAAGAAAAGGGAATGAATTAAAAGTAATTAAAGCGGAAAGAGGGATAAATGCTGGTAATTTGTTACCTTATGAATATATATTTGTGGGCTGCCCGGTTTCAAGTATGTTTAAAGGTAGATTACCTTCTGAATTAATCAATTATATAAAACGATGTGCTGGATTGGAAAGAAAAAAGACTGTTGCCTTTATCGTACCGCGGTTGATGGGGAATGATAAAACCTTAAAAAATTTAATGAGTTTATTGGAGAGTAAAGGTTCTTTTATGGTAGATTTCAAGCAGATTAGAGATATAGATAAAGACAGCGAACTACTAGCCTCTCGATTAAAATGAGGCGACAGGGAAGTTGTGACAAAAAAACGTTTCTTGTCACGTAAAGAGAAGGAATAAAGAACCGCCACCAGTTCTCCGCTAAAGGAAATAAAGAATGGCGAATGATATATTAAAATATTTAAAAGAAAAAGAGTACGTTTCTGGTGAAGTAATAGCCCAAAAATTGGGCATCTCCCGGGTGGCAGTTTGGAAGCAGATACAAAAATTAAAAGACATGGAATATAAAATAACATCCGACCAAAATCTAGGTTACTGCCTGGTTTCTCGCCCTGACCTTTTACTCCCCCAAGAAATTCAAAGAGGATTATCTACAAACTATATCGGCAAAGAAATATACTATTTCCCCGAATTAAAATCTACCAATATAATAGCTAAAGAGAAAGCCTTACATAGAGCAGAGGGAATAGACGAAGGTACATTAATTATTGCTGAAAGGCAGAGTGCAGGGAAGGGGAGATTGGGCCGGGAATGGTTTTCACCTGCCGGAGGTATCTGGCTTTCCATAATATTATACCCTCAACTTTCTCCTTCTTATATATCTCGAATAACTTTAATGACTGCAGTAGCGGTAGTGAAGGCTATCAAGGTATGCACTCGAATTGAATCTCAAATAAAATGGCCTAATGATATATTAATAGATGAAAAAAAAGTATGTGGAATACTGACTGAAATGAGTGCCGAATTGGATATGATAAACTGGGTAGTAGTGGGAATAGGTATAAATGTAAATATAGATATTCGGGATTTTCCTGAAGATATTCAAGAAAATACAATTTCTTTAAAAGAAATTTCGGGCAAAGAGATTTCGCGAGTCAAGCTGGTACAGACCTTTTTGCAGGAATTTGAAAAATATTACGAAAGTTTAAAAAGAAGAGAATTTTCTTCTATTTTGAAGGAATGGAAATTATACTCCCATACTCTGGGAAAAAAGGTAAGAGTAGATATAGGAGAGAAAATTATTACCGGAGAAGTTATCGATATAAATGAAAGTGGAGCATTGATTCTAAAAAAAGAAGATGGAGAATTAGTAGAAATAATTTCTGGAACTATTATTTAATTTTTTTGACATCACTGTTAACTAAAGATATTATATAGGTTAACAATAATTAATCAGAAAATCGGAGATTTAAGAATGTCAAAAGTAAATATCCGTCAAATGACTTTAGTTTCATTATTCGCTGCTTTAACTGCAGTGGGAGCATTTATTTCGATTCCCATTTATCCTGTCCCTCTTACTTTACAGACTTTATTTACTCTTTTGGCAGCTATGACCCTGGGAAGCGTTATGGGAGCATCAAGCCAGATAATCTATGTGTTATTGGGCGTAGTAGGTTTGCCAGTTTTTGCTGGCTTTAAAGCCGGGATAGGTATTTTATTTGGGCCAACCGGCGGATTTTTATTTGGGTTTATCATTTCCGCTTATGTTGTTGGTAGAATAACAGAAGCAATAAAAGAAAAGAATTTTTTTTATTGCTTACTAGCTGGTTTAATAGGAACTATAATTATATATATTATCGGTGTAACCCAGTTATCTTTCGTAACAGGTATGGGGGTAAAGAGAGCTGTAATGGTAGGAATGTTTCCTTTTTTACCTGGTGATATTTTAAAAATTATTGCTGCTTCCTTCGTCGCCAATAAATTAAAATTGGTCATCCCATTAAGATAACTGTAATAAATTAAATAAAAATTATAGTCATAACTTAGTTTACTATGATATAATTTAATTGATATCTTAATTAATTTAAATTACGGTTTGATGGATAGATCGGGGCGTAGCGCAGTTTGGTTTAGCGCGCTTGGTTCGGGACCAAGAGGTCGGAGGTTCGAATCCTCTCGCCCCGACCAGACATAACTTAATGAATTTTGGGATGAATTTTCCTATAAAATATTCACGAAGCTATCGGATGTTTTTAATATTTTGATCGATGAATTAGCGGAACGTGAGAGGAGTAATAAGAAATGAAAGAAAGAACATTACATAAAGTAATCATTGGTGATTCACGTCACATGACTGAGGTTAGAGATGAGTCAATTCATTTGGTTATTACATCACCTCCATATTGGCAAATAAAAGATTATGGGACCAAAGACCAAATTGGGTTTAATGATTCTTATCAGGATTATATCGATAATTTAAATAAAGTATGGAAAGAATGCTATAGGATTTTACATCCTGGTTGCAGGTTGTGCATTAATATAGGAGATCAATTTGCACGAGCAATTATTTATGGTAGATATAAAGTTATTCCAATAAGGACAGAGATCATAAAATTCTGTGAGTCGATAGGTTTTGATTATATGGGCGGGATCATTTGGCAGAAGGTTACAACTTGTAAAACGACAGGCGGTGCCACTGTAATGGGGTCCTATCCGTATCCAAGAGGTGGAATAATTAAAATTGATTATGAGTTTATAATTATATTTAAGAAGTTAGGGAAAGATCCAAAACCTTCGCAGGAGATAAAAGCGAAATCTAAACTTACTCAACAGGAATGGAATGATTATTTTAATGGGCATTGGAATTTTCCTGGAGAAAAACAAAATAGTCATATTGCGATGTTCCCGATAGAATTACCACGGCGCCTAGTGAAAATGTTTAGTTTTTACGGTGATACAGTTTTAGATCCTTTTTTAGGAAGTGGTACAACATCGAGGGCAGCCCTAGGTCTAGGAAGAAGCTCTATGGGTTATGAAATAAACAAGGATTTCTTGGAAACAATAAAAGAAAAGATTGGTATAAACACTGGGGATTCATTATATAAAGAAGATTTTGATTACGAAATTATATTCCAGCAAGTAGAAAATGCAAAAGAAGAAAGAAAATCATCAATAGCGACTAATGGTAACCATTTGGAGAGATTAGTTGATCCCAAAAAATTTAAGTTTGGGACAGTCATAGATTTGAACGGGAAACAGGAGAGGGAAGACACCTATAAGATTGTTTCTATTCCTAATCCTAACGAGTTAATTCTTGATTCGGGATTAAAAGTTAAACTTCTAGGGGTTCTTCCTATAGAGGTTCAAGGTTATAAGAATAAAGCGATTTTGTTTTTGAAAAACTTTGTAAGTGGGAATAAGGTTTATTTAAAGTATGATAACTTGAAGTTTGACGATAAGAAAAATCTTTTAGCCTACGTTTATTTGACGAATAAGACATTCTTAAATGCAAAATTGATAATAAATGGTCTCGCAAGATGCGATAAAAAATTAGACTTTCAGTATAAAGATAGATTTATAAAATATGAAGAGAAGGCTAGGCGAGAAAAAATGGGCATTTGGGAAGAGAAAGGATTAATTTATGCCTAAAGAATGGATTCTAAACAGTGCAATTAATAGGTGGGGGCTTCAAAAAAAGAGAATGGTAGGAGCAGTTTCTGATGAGATAAGAAAATGTTCGCCTAAATTAGCGAAGGATTGGGAACAGTATTATTTCCAGAAGGTGTATTCGAAAGAGCATCTTGTTGAAATAGGTAAAAAACTATATGTGAAAATTACCGAAGTTTTACGAGCCGAAATTGACAATATTACAGAAGAAGACTGCATAAATTATGTCATTAATTTGGTAATAAATAGGACTTTCGATGGATATATGACAGAGAAGAAAACAATCTATGAACAACTCCAAGAGATTTTAGGAGTGAAGATTGAACCAGCACCTGATGAATGGGATAGATTGTTTAATGTGGATTTCTTTATTACAATAAAAGATAAATTTATTGGTTTACAAATTAAGCCCGCTGGGTATGCTTTCATTACTCAGATTATAAATGAGAAAACGCATCAATTAGAAACTCATAAAAAGTTTACTTCTAAATATGGTGGTAAAGTTTTCTACGTTATATCCGTTAAAGACGGTGATAATAAGAAGATTTATAATACAGAAGTTATCGATGAGATTAGGCAAGAAATAGAAAAGTTAAAATAGATATAAAATATGACTGCAGAAATTACAATAATGAATAAGACAGAAATAGTTTTAACTGCCAATAGCACGGTTATTATAAGCGAAAAAAATTTATAATACCGTTAATAAGCTTTTTATGCTTTCAAAATATTAGCTAACTAGCTTGATAATCTATATTAACTCTGAATTAATGGGTATTCCTGGGGAGATAATTTTTAAAATTTACAGAAAAGACTTAGAAGAAAAGAAGTTCGACACTCTGGAAAAATAAGTGATATAGGAGAATAGGAAATATGGTTAACATCATTTTATATTTATTACTTGGTTTATTTGCCGGAGTTCTCAGTGGATTAATTGGTATTGGTGGTGGAACCATTATTGTACCGGCATTGATTTATCTGTTTGGTCTCACCCAACATCAAGCACAAGGAACAACATTGGCCTTATTAATTCCTCCAATTGGTTTATTAGCTGCTTGGACCTATTACAAAAATGGTTATGTAAATATAACTATAGCAATTTTTATTTGTTTGGGCTTTTTTATTGGCGGACTGGCAGGTGCAAAGTTAGCTGTAGGATTATCAAATGAAATACTAAGGAAGGTCTTTGGGTTTGTGTTACTATTAGTAGCTTTATATATGATTTTGGGGAAAGGAAGCAACAGCCTATAACAGTGTTTGTGGTTCGTTTCGCTCACTTAAATGCCTACAGCACTTCGCAAACACGCAAACGTTATATGAAATGGGAATTTTTGAAAATTTTGTTTTTTTCTTCCTAATAAATTTTTTATTTAAGTTTTAAAGAAATAGCGTGTTTTTTTACAAATTGCAACTAGCATTAACATGGTGGGGACTTCAATGAGAACCCCTACCACCGTGGCTAAAGCAGCACCCGAAGATATACCAAAAACCATTATAGCAGTTGCTATAGCTACCTCGAAATGATTACTTGCGCCAATCATGGCAGAAGGAGCAGCATCTTCATATTTTAACCTTAGTAGTTTGGCTAATCCATAGGTA
>JBBRDV010000066.1:0-7619 GCA_038203565.1 Atribacterota bacterium | reverse complement strand
CCCATATAACGCATTTTCTGGTCGATCCCCACCAGAACCGGTTGGTCCTTGATAATTAAACCAAAATTTTTAACCCAGGGAACATCGGCAGCAGTGATTATCTTAACTACCCCCGGTAATTTTTCCGCTTTACTTGTATCTATATGGCGTAAATAGGCATGGGGATGAGTTGCTCTTTTAATTTTAAGATATAGCATATCATCAAAATAGATATCATCAGGATAGTTGGCTTTGCCGGTTACTTTATCTCGGGCATCTACTTTGTATATGTTTTTACCTACATATCTTTTAGGCATCTTCTTCGCCCCTTCCCCCATCTTCACTCGGCAATCTATTTGCGGCTAATTTAATAGCATCAATAATCTTTTGATAACCGGTGCAGCGGCAGAGATTTCCGGAGATACCCCGCTTAATCTCTTCTTCATCGGGATGGGAATTTTCTTCGAGTAGTTTTTTGGCAGCTAAAATCATCCCCGGGGTACAGAACCCACATTGAACTGCCCCGGTCTCTATAAAAGCTTCTTGAATGGGGCTTAAATGGTCACTACTCCCTATACCCTCAATAGTAGTAATAACCGCTCCATCTGCTTGAGGAGCTAAAATTAAACAGGAAGCTATCAGTTCACCATTCATAATTACAGTACAAGCCCCGCATTCACCTTTTCCGCATCCTTCCTTGGTTCCAGTAAGATGTAAATCATCTCTTAGAAGATCCAGCAAACGGGTTGAGGTAGTGGTCTCCACTTTTCTTTTTTTACCATTAATAGTTAGTTCTATTATTAACTTACTCATTTATACTACCCCCGTATGCTAAATCTATCTCTTCTAAGGCGTTAATCATTATATTTTTAGCCACATCTTTACGGTATTCTCTGGTTCCCCTGATATCATCAATAGGTGAGACCTTATCTTCTACTATCTGACCTAATTGACTAAAATCTAATTCACTAAATTTTTTACCTATCATCTTTTCCCCAACTTCCTTAATTTCAATGGGAGTCGGGGCAACAGACCCAAGGCAGGTTCTTACGTCTTTAACGGTTTTATTGTCTTCAGCCATCTCTACTACCAGAGCCAGAGTAATGGTAGCAATAATTAAGGCTTTTCTCTTCCCGATTTTAATCCAACAACCGTAGGTCTTTTCAGACGGCAGGGGAAGAATTATCTGGGTTAATAATTGAGTTGGTTCTAAGATAGTTTTTTTGGGGCCGATAAAAAATTCTTCCGCTGGCACTATCTTTTCTCCTTGTATAGAGAGTAACCTGAATTGAGCGTCATAAGCCATTAAAGGGGCTAAGAGATCACCGGCTGGAGAGGCATTCACAATATTTCCTCCCACGGTTCCGCGATTTCTTATCTGGGGAGAACCGATATCGGCAGCTGCCTGGATCAAGATGGGAAAATACTTTTTAATATCTTCGAACTTTTCTATCTGGGTGTGGGTAACCATCGCTCCAATTTCCATTTGATTTTTATTGATTCTACTATCTTTTAATTCTTTAATATTTTTTAAATCTAACCAATGGTTTATCTCATAAAGTCGATCATAATATTGAACTAATAGGTCAGTCCCCCCGGCAATTACTTTAATTTCTTTTCCGTACTTAGACAAAATTTCTAAAACTTCCTCTATCTTCTGAGGAGCAACATATCCCTGACAGGGGACGGTTCTCTGGTGCATAAATTCTCCACCTCCTTAAATTAAAATAGGGACACATCCTATTTTAATTTTCTATGGTTTGACTTTTTGACTTACAATTGTGCTATTATATTTTCCGGTTTAGCGAATTATTAATTAGATAGCTGTAATCTTTTAAAACTGAGCTTATTATCGCACTGATTTTTATAAGTTCTTTGACGTCATAGTCATTTGGGCATGATGAGTTTATAGAGAACAATTCGTCGTCTTTATGGAGTTTTACTTTCCATAGATTATTCTTTAACCTCAGGGTGATCAACTGACTACCGGGGGGACCGGTAATAACAAAGCCATTATTTTCACTATTCTTAAAGTCCTTTTTGGTGGCAAAAAGAGTCAGTTTGTCTTTGTATGGTTTACCATCATAGGGGCAAAATGTAGCGCAGTTTCCGCATTCATTACACAATGCATCAAGATGGAGAATCTGATAAGCATCCTGAAACCCTTTTTTCTTATCAATCATAATCGATATATTTGCCCGGTTTGGACAGACATCCACACATTTGTTGCAAATAACCTTGCACTCCAGACACCGCCCGGCTTCATTCTCAGCAATTACCCTATCATCTTCAGATATTTTTGGAGGGATAAGATGGCTTTTTTTATTATAAATCTCTGGAATTTGTTGTTTCCTATCAAAACCTGGTTTAAAATCGTTCTCCTTACCCTTCCAGCCCGGCATCTCCTTTTTGATAATAGTCTCTGCCACTTTTCGGGCATCGGCGATGGATTCAACCACTGTTGAAGGACCACGAAGGGCGTCACCACCTATAAAAACATTTTTAAGGTTCGTTTCCAGGGTTTCCTGATTTACAAACGGCCTGTTGTTTTTTTCCACCTTTAGCCCGCATAGGGATAAAAATTTGGAATCAGTATACTCACCAATAGCACTAATCACAGCATCTACAGCTATCTCCTCGGTCTCCTCAGTGGAGATAGGACTCCGGCGACCACTGGAATCAGGAGCACCTAAAGCCATCTGACGGCATTTCAAGATACCATTTTTTGAAAATGATTCCGGCAATAAAAGGGATTTAAAAATAATTCCTTCTTCAAGAGCTCGCTTATACTCTTCTCTATCTGCTGGCATTTCATCTTTAGTACGGCGGTAAATGATAAAAACCTTCTCTACGCCACCTAATCTCAGGGCTGACCGTGCACTGTCCACGGCGGTATTTCCGCCCCCTATCACCGCGACCCGTCGGCCAAGGCTAAGAGCCCCTGAATCTTTATTAAAAGACCTTAAAAAATCCAGGGCTTCATAAACATTATTATTATCCCCGGTTAGCTGCAGCCTCCTCGAAACTTCCGCACCGATTCCTATAAAAATATAGGTAAATCCTTCTTGATGCATATCATTAATAGAAAATTCTACTGATACTCCAAATTTGAAATCTACACCCAGTGCTTTGATATTAGAAATATCTTTTTCGACAGCAACTACAGGAATCCTAAAATAAGGCAGTGTATGGCTTATTACACCACCAGGAGAATCCTGCCTCTCAAATACAGTCACCTTAAATCCGGCTTTAGATAAAAAGTAAGCTGCAGATAGTCCTGCCGGTCCAGCTCCGATAACCGCAACTTTCGTATCCAACAGTTCAGTAACACTGCGAATTTTATTAGTACGGTACATGACTTTCCCATGCTCAGCGGCAATCCTCTTAACCTCGCGGATACCGACCGCACCCTCGTAGTCAAGACGGGTGCAATTGTACATACACTGATGATCGCAGATGTGCCCGGTAATATTAGGAAGAGGATTTTTTGAATAGATGAGTTCCAGAGCCTTATCATATTGTCCACTACCAGCCAGTCGAATGTATTCAGGAATATCCTGTTGGATGGGGCAGGAGAGAATACAGGGGGCAATATAGCAATCAGTCAAAGGTAATTTTTGGTTAATAAAAACCCTTCTCGTGCCTCTCCAATCTTTCCGGTAATAATTTTCCTGGAGAGCTCCTTCGGCTAATCGGTCGAGCTTTTCCACATCGATGACCTTGGGCTGTCTCTTCTCTTCAATTATTGGTTCTAATTTTCGGGCCATTTCTGCCATTCTCATATAGCCGCCCGGTTTCAACAGCTCAGTGGCCATAGTAATTGGTTTAATTCCTGTTTCAAAAATCTGAAGGATATTTAACTGGGATGCTCCTCCTGAGTAAGATATAGGGAGAGCTCCTTCAAACTCACGCGACAAGCGGGAAGCTAAAGTAATGGTAATGGGGAAGAGAATGCGTCCTGATAAGTACATCTCATCTCCCGGAAGGATGCCAAGGGTGTTTACCGTCCCCAGGGTATTGGAGAGCTTGACACCAAAATTAAGACCGCAATCAGTGGCTGCTTTAGAAAGCCGTTTAAGCATCCCTATCGCATCATCCCACTGTAGATCATTAGTAAATGTAGATTCCTTAAGGATTATATAGTTGAACCCAAGGGTATCCAGTATTTCCCTGACCTGTTTGTATCCGAGAAGGGTCGGATTTAACTTTATAAATGTATGGAGCTTTTTCTTCTCCATAAGATATTTACAGATAGATTCTATCTCTTTCGGGGGACATCCGTGCATGGTAGAGAGAGTTACAGACCGGGCTATATAAGGTGAAACCATACTGGAAATATTCTCTAAGCCCTTGACCTTTCCTTTTATACGCATAGCTTCTAAAAGGTTCGCTTCCCGGACAAAAGAATCTAATTCTTCCAGGTGATACTTAAATAGCAGGTGTTCGGAGGCATCGGCTAAATTATTAATAAATGAGTCCATGCCCGGTGTTTTGATTCCCTCCAGGTCATAGCCGACGCTCATATTAAAAATAAAAGAGTGCTTAGTAGAAACACGCATATTAAAAACTGACTCTATAAAATAAAGCAGTATCCAGGCCTTGACATACTCGTCATAGGCCTGCTCCAGAGAAAGTTCGGTGGACCATTCGGTATTGTAACCCTCGTCTCGCGCATCGATACAAGGTTTATCAAATTGCAGACGGTCAAGTTTTTGTACCGTCTTCAGCTCAAAAAAACGTCCCCCGACTAAATAGGCGGCAACAATATTCTGAGCCAATTGGGTATGAGGTCCTGCTGCAGGTCCTACAGGGGTACCGCAGCTTTCATTAAATATCTGAATGCTTTTCCGATTTTCTTTAATAAAAAATTGAGTTTCCGGTATCCCAAAAATTGTCCACTGCGACCAATATTCGCCGGTTATCCAGTGAAGCAACTGTTTAAAGGGGACTGGCCGCATAATATCTCCCATAATTTCCCTCCTAAAAAATAGGGACACATCCTATTTATTTATAAATATTTTTTACATAACTTAAATTCCTTGCTTGACTATTTTATATTACTATTTTACCATTTAAAGAATTCTCTTACTAATTCACTATAATCTCCTTTGCAAATTAGATGATGATTACCGATAGAATTTTGTAAAAAATATTTTACATCCTCATTCATTTTTAATCTTATCTGAGTACGGCACAGACTTTCTTTATTTAAATTTTCTATAATCTCCCCACCGGATACAAAATAATTTTTAACGTCTCCCGAGAGTTTAAAGATAGTGGCTTCCCCTTCCTCGATGATTCCCTTTATGCTCACTCCCAAACCTGATTCAAAGTGAGTTTTTAAATAAAATTCATCAGTCATATTTAGTGGCAAGGTACAGTGAGCTAAAATTATTTCATTCTTGTCAATATCAATACTGGAAGGGTTAGCCATAAAAACAGGTTCATCAGTTAAATAATACAGAATAACCGTAGATATAAGAGCGGGGATATCACCCTCACATCCGGCAACAATTCCCTCATCATTTAATAATGATATGCCAAGACATCCTGTATTTTTATAAATTCCTAGCAGGTCAAAACATCTTACCGTAATACCATCAAGTTTATATTTATTTACGACAGCTTTAAACCCGCTATAAATTTTCAGCGCTCCGTCAATTGATTTTTTATTAAATCCTTTTTCTCTAATATCTTTTAATTTAGGATGAGCAAAATTGTGGTCCTGATCTATTTCTTTAACCAGTTCATCCATTTCAACATCTATTAATGAAATTCCTAAAGTGTCTTTTATTTTCTTATAATCTACCTCGCTGGCTATGAGCCAATCTGAGGGTTTCCCAATTACTCCTAATTTAGAGGTAATCAATCTATTTTTTACTTGGAAAATTTTTCTTAGTTCTTTTATCCTTTTGGCAATATAATCACTATCTCCGTGGATTATTTCGACCTTTTTCCCCTTTTGTTTTAGAAATGAGGCAATCTCTAAAGAGGCGGCTAAGGAATTATGCAGACTGCTGGATAAAAGCAGGTAAGGTCTGTTGATTTGCTTAAAAATCTGTGTAAATTTTTCTTCTGCTCCACCAGATTTTATAAAAATGAGGGGGAAACAATTTTTTCGGTTAAAGTCGCTTAAGTTTATATTTTCAAACTTTTCACCTAATTTTTCTTCAATATCTGCCAAAAAACCTTGTAAAGTGCTATTAACATATTCTTCATTATGCACATCTGAAATCAGATTATACAATCCTATTTTCATATCAATATCAAGTTTCCTTTCTTTTATGCATTTACGTCTACAATTTAAAATAGGGACACATCCTATTTTTCTATAATTTTTCTACAGCTCAATTTTTCTTTTTACGAGGTCTTCCTTTAGGTCGTGTATCTATAGTAATACCTAAAGTATCAACCATCTGGTTAAGAAACTCCTCAGACCCTATAGGTTTCCCGCTAATAGTAGATTTTTCTATTATTTCTATTTCCTCTTCCTTATCTGGGTTGTTTAAGAAGGCAATGTATTCTTTCCTTTCAGTATCATCCTGCCATATCGGCTGGATAAAACCAATCTCCTTGCCGGTAATGTTAGCCTGAGCGCTAGACCATCGATATTCATCTGGTTTGCTTACTATTTTCGCTCGAACAGGATTTCGCTCTATATACCGACCTACAGACCAAAGATACGGTTCTTTATCCACTAAAGCAGAATAAAATCTACACTCCCATAATCTGCCTGTTCTTTTATATTTCTTATTGATGTGTTGGGTAAATCTAAGACTTAATTTCTGCATAGTTTTAGCCAGAGAATAACTATTTTGGGGAACCGCTAGAAGGTGGACATGATTTTTCATAAGGCAATAGGCATGAACCGTACAATCACATTCTAAGCTATATTTTTCTAGCCATTTAAGATATAAACGTCTATCTTCTTGGTCAAAAAATATGTCCTGTCTATTATTGCCCCTCTGGATTATATGATGAGGGTATCCAATACCTACTATTCTTGCTATACGTGGCATAACAAAAATATATCATAATTTTTACAATTAATCAATTAAAAATAGGGACACATCCCATTTTCTCTTTTTAGAAGAGAAAATGGGATGTGTCCCTATTTTTTATACTTGTAAAGTTTTACATTTCAATTTATAATAAAACAAGAAGGGAGCGGATAGGCTCTGGTGGGCCTTGCGGACTTCAAATCCGTGGGCGGTAATTAATTTTAATTGCCGCGGTGGGTTCGATTCCTACCCCTCCCGCCATTAATTTCTATCTTCAAAAACCACCAAAGGAGATAATCTTACTAATTGAAAAGTAATACAGATACGAATAATAATAACTTAAATTTATTACTATCAAAGATTCCCAGCGTAGAGATAATCCTGCAAAATAAAAATTTAAAGTCTTTGATACAAAAACATTCCCGAAAAATGCTTACACAAATGGTAAGAAAAGTTATCTCTGAAGAGAAAAAAAATGCCTATAAAAATAGCCGCCTCTACTCATCAAAAGAAAGGATAAATAAAATTAAAGAATATTTCGAAAAAGAAAATCTATCTATTTTACAAGGAGTAATAAACGGCAGTGGAGTCATTCTCCATACTAACCTGGGAAGAGCACCTCTGGGCAAAGAAATACTT
>JBBRDV010000065.1:0-7654 GCA_038203565.1 Atribacterota bacterium | reverse complement strand
TTAGATTTTTCTGTTGCTCTACTAACCGCTTTAATGAGGGCTACTCTTATCCCCCCATCTTCTAACTCCATCAATCCATCTACTGTAACTCCCGCAGGAGTAGTTACAGCATCTTTCAACAAAGCGGGATGCATTCCTGTTTTTAATACCATCTTTGATGCTCCCAATAAGGTTTGAGCGGTTAATTTTTTAGCCAATTCACGAGGCAGACCCATTCTTACTCCTCCTTCAGTTAGGGATTCAATTATTATATAAGTATAAGCCGGACCGCTACCTGATAAGGCAGTAACTACATCCATTAGTTCCTCTCGAAAAATTACTTCTACTAACCCTACTGCTACAAAAATATCTGTTGCTACTTTTAAGTGTTCTTCTTGAGCATATCTTCCAGGGCAGAGAACAGTCATCCCCTCATTAATTAAAGCAGGGGTATTAGGCATCGCCCTGATTACCGGGATATTCTTTTCCAAACATTCCTCTATGAATTGAGTACTGGTAGCTGCGGCAATAGAAATTATTAATTGTCTTTCTGTTACCACCTCTTTAATATCGAAAATCACTTTCTTCATCGCCTGGGGCTTAACGGCAAAGATAATTACATCTTTCCCTAAAATCATTTCTTTATTATTAAGATAAGTCCTGATACCATATTTTTTATTTATCTCTTGGGCATGTGCTTCCTGGGCAGTACTCCCGGCTATATTTTCTTTCTTCACTAAATTATTTTTGATCATACCATTAAGCAGAGTTTCCCCCATTTTACCAACCCCAATTATAGCAACTTTTTTATTTGTAAGCATAATATTTATATTCCCCCTTTAGTTAAAAAATGTTTAATTTTTAAATTAACCAATTTGCCAATCCGCTAATTTACCAATTCTCGATCCAATATTTACCCAGTCTAATCCACCTACATCCCAGACCTCATCAGTCTGCCAATCTATAAAATCTTATCCTAAGGTAAAAAATGCATAAAGGGTTTTTATGTCATCTTTTTCTATTTTACTACAGTAAAATTTATATCTCCCCATAGACCCATTTTATCATCTTTTATTATTACTACACCCTTTACTCCTTTTATCTTTTGGGCATAAATTAAGCCTTGTTCTATATCTTTTCTGGTTTTAATTATATTGCCTACTGCTGTAGCAGCCGCATCAGCAAGCAAAACAGAATCAGAAATTACAGTAACTGCATCCGCCTTCCCAAAACTTAAAGAAGGACCCACCATGCCAGAAGATGTGCAAATCCCTACATAATTTTTTTGTGCTTCTACCTTTAAAATAATTCTCTGGCTAAAAGGAGACCTCCCTGCAAATATACTCACTTTTCTCAACTGGTTACTCTTAATAAAAATATCCCCGCCATTTTCCACTATTACTTCAGAAGAATAATTTAAAAGTTCTTTCCCTACGAATTCAGCTATTGCTCCTGCCACTGCGGCCATAGGTCCAACCCCGCACAAAGCTGCTGCGTGAATCATAGAACTGATTATTTCGGGGGCCTTTTTATCCTGGGAATAGGGCAAAAGAGTGCTTTTAAATAAGGGGTGGCTATAAATATAATTCTCTATCTGTTTTCTAAAGTTTGAAACCATCTGTTGTGCATAGAAACTTAATTCTTGATTTGTCCTTATAAATAGATCGCTTTCTGCTTCCTTTATTTGAAAAGAAATTAAATCCTTTTCTTCAATTAAATTTCGATATTTCCTTTCTATATATTCTATTTTATTAGTTTGGGGAAAAATCATTGCTTTTCTTCTCGCTTATTTTAATTCTTTTTAAAAAGTGACTTTGATTGCCTGTAAAGGACAAGCCTCTACACAATTACCACAAACAATACACTTTTCGTAATCAAACTTCAACTTAAAAGTTTCTTTGTCTAAAGATAATACACCGGTCGGACAAATAGAGACGCAAGCCCCGCAATCAATACATTTCTTCTCATCCCATATTACCTCTTGCTCTAATAGTTCAATCCTTACACCTATCTGCCTGACAAAGTTCAAGCCTTCTTTTATCTGTTCATCCTCGCCTCTGAGTTCTAAAACTAATTTCCCCCCTAAACTTGGTTCAAATTTTGCCTGCAAAATATTTACCCACAAGCCATAATCTTTTATCAGCTGATAGGTTATGGGTTTCTCAACATTTTGAGGAGAAAATGTAAAAATTACTTTCTTGTTTAACATTTAAATCATTCCTTTAAAGTTATTATTTTAAAGATTTTAATTTCTAACGAATTTCTAATAAAGACTTGAATTTATTCTCTTTAGGAAATTTTTGGATGGGTTCCTGTAATAAAAACTTTCCTCTTAATATTTCTTCTTTTAATCTTTGGGCAATTTCCCGAGCTTTAGCATAACTGGAAAGGGGAGAAGTGGGAACATTTTTCCCCCGAATGGTAATATTCCCCTCCCTTAATTGTTTATAATTTACCCTGCCCAAAGAAGGCTTTATTAAATGAGGAAAACTATAATCAATTATCTCAGTCCATATATCTTCATCTTTTACAGCCGCATTTTTCATTATTTTACTATTTAAAATGGGAATTGGTATTCCTATACCTACCACCAATGTCACTCCATACCCTTTAAAAGTTGCCGCACGAATATAATCTGTGCTCATCTCTTTTAAATCTCCGATTACTGCCAACGTTCCACCTTTGTGGATGCTTTTTCCACTTTCATCTTTTATTACTTGAGGATAAAACTGTGTCCCTTCCCAAACTATATAACCTTGTGCCCCACCTAAAAATATTCGAGTACCTATACCAATAGTTGTAAATTCAGGGTCATTAAGCAAAGGACTTAACTGACCACTGGTAGAATAACTTGCATTCCCTAAATCGGGAAGTAAAATCCCCATATAGGTATATATTTTTCTACCAGAAGTATTGACTGCCACATTATAGTTTTGATAACCATTTCGAGGATTAAATAAAACTGCTTGATTTATACTTTCTTTGGTTATATAACTTTCTATTTCCCGCCGTGGATAGCAATCTGTTCCCTGGGATATAGCCTTTAATTTAATCTTTTTCCCTGAAATTAAATCTTCAATGACATGAGCTCCTCCATATTCCATCCCTTGGCTTTCAGAAATCTGAGTAGCTCCTAAATAGACATCCACTGCCGCTAACCCCGCATAAGCCTCAACATCATTCAACCAAACTTTCTGCATTCGGATAGGAGGATCACTGTGTCCAAAATTTATTATTGCCCCCGAGGAACACATTGGCCCAAAAGTACCGGTAGTAACCACATCAATTTCTTCCGTTGCCTTTTCTATACCCTTTTCCTTAACTATAGGAATAATTTCTTCGGCAGTTACTATTACAGCCTTACCGCTTCTAATTTTGATATTAATTTCTTCATAAGTTCTTTGTATGGTCAAAAAATAACCCTCCTACTTCACCCTCTATTCTCTTTTTTCTGAAACGCAATTATATTTAACATCTTTTCGGTCGCTTCTATTGCTGCTAAAACTTGATCAGGGTTAACCCCTTTGGTGATAAAAGTTTTGTTAGCTTGCCACCCCCAGGTAATGGTACATTGCACTAAGGCATCCGTTTTCCCTCCGGGAGGTATATTAACCGTATAATCCAAAAGAGTTGGTAACGGATAATCTATTTTCTTTGCTATTTTTTTAATGGCATTCATAAATGCATCATATCCGCCGTCCCCTTGGGCACTTTCTTCTAATAATAACTCTTTGTTCTTTCCTTTATCTTTATACAGCAATTTAACCACAGCAATAGGTTTCAATTCCATACTGGTTACTATATTGCATAATTCCAGTTTAAAGGTCTTCTCTTGTGGTGTTTCTAAAACATCTGAAATAATATAAGGTAAATCCCCTGCTGTAATAGTTTCTTTTCTATCGCCAAGTTCAATAATTCTCTCTAACACACGTTTTTTTTGTGCTTTAGTAAGTTCAATGTCAATTTCCTCTAAATTATATTCTAAATTAGATTTTCCACTTAATTTACCCAAAGAATATTGTCTCTTGCGGTTAAACCGTTCAGGGAAAAGAGAGGTAACGTAAAGATTCCCCTTTTTATCCCCATCAGCATGAATTCCAGCAGTCTGTGTAAAGACATTTACACCAGATATAGGTTTATTAAAAGCTATTCGATGTCCAGAAAATACTTCAACTGTCTTGCTAAGATGGAATAAGCGTTTTTCTTTAATTCCTGTTTTAATTTTAAGAAAATCGTGAAGCCCAACCACCACTTCATCTAAGGGAGCATTCCCCGTACGTTCACCCATGCCATTAACTGTGCAATGTATTCCCATTATCCCTGCTTCTACGGCTACTAAAGTATTGGCCGTGGCTAAGCCATAATCATTGTGGGCGTGAAAATCAAAATGAAGATTAGGATATCTTGCTAAAATTTCTTTGATAAATTCGGAAACTTGGCTAGAATAAAGAATGCCAAGTGTATCAGGTAACATAAATCGTTTTATCGGTTCTCCTCGAAGATTGTCTAAAAGATAATAAACGTAATCTCGAGAATTAATCATCCCCTGGGACCAATCTTCCAAATATATATTACAAGTAATTCCCTTTTTATTAGCATATGCGACAGTTTCTTTTATGTCTTGAGCGTGCTGTTCTTTGGTCTTCCTTAATTGATTTGTCAAATGATTCATTGACCCTTTGCTAAGGATATTCATTACTTTTCCGCCAAGATTATAGATCCAATTGATCGATTCAGTCTTGTCTACAAATCCTAAAATTTCTATCTTCTCTACACAGTTCACCTTTTTAGCCCACTCAATTACTTCAGCTACAGATTGTTCTTCTCCTTTACTTACCTTAGCGCTGGCAATTTCAATTCTATCTACTTTTACCTCTTCCAGTAAAATCTTGGCAATAGTTAATTTTTCTTGAGGGGAGTAACTCACGCCTTTCATTTGTTCTCCGTCTCTTAAAGTAGTATCCATTATTTCTATTTTCTTGTTCATTTTAATCACTTCCTTTTAATTAATCGTTAGTGAATACTGTGTAAATAACCAACTAACTAACAATGGGTAGCTGAAACTGAATTATAAGCTATTCTATTTACTGCCTTAAGATAAGCTCTTATGCTGGCTTCTAAAGTATCAGTACTTGTACTTCTACCTGTAAAGATATTCCCTTTCTCATCCCTTATCTTTAGCGTCGCCTCCCCTTGAGCATCCTTACCTCTAGTTAAAGCCCGCACATTGTAATCTACTAATTTTAGCTTAAATTTGGTAATACGATCTATTGCCTTAAAAGAAGCATCTACCGGACCGTCTCCGCAGGCCGCATCTTCAAATTTTTTATCTTGGTATAATAATCTTACTGTCGCGGTTGGTAAAGTATTATTACCGGTATTTATATGAAAATAGTCTAGTTGAAAGGTCTCTGGGATTTTACCTATTATCTCCTCGGATACAATTGCCTCTAAATCTTCAATAAAAATCTCTTTCTTTTTATCTGCCAACCTCTTAAATTTTTCAAATACTTCATTTAATTTTTCTTTATCTAGAGTATAACCCATCTCTTCTAACTTATTCTTAAGGGCGTGCCGTCCTGAATGTTTTCCTAAAACCAAACTATTGCTCTCTAAACCTACTGATTGAGGGGTCATAATTTCATAGGTAGTACGCTCTTTCAATATTCCAGCCTGATGGATACCTGCCTCATGGGCAAAAGCATTTTTTCCCACTATCGCTTTATTAGGCTGAACCGTAAAGCCAGTTAATTTACTCACCAATCTACTGATAGGATATATTTGTGTGGAATTAATCCGAGTAACTTTGTGATAAATATCCTTCCTGGTATGAAGGGCCATAACAGTCTCTTCCAAAGAAGCATTTCCTGCCCTCTCACCAATTCCATTTATAGTACACTCTATTTGAATAGCCCCATTTTTTATTGCTTCTAAAGAATTGGCCACAGCTAACCCCAGGTCATTATGACAATGAACACTAATAATTGCCTTTTCGATATTAGAAACATTTTCTTTAATATCTTTTATTAATCTGCCAAATTCTTCTGGTTGGGCATATCCTACTGTATCAGGTACATTTATTATAGCGGCACCGGCCTTAATTACTTCTTCAAAAATTCTATATAAAAATTTTTTCTCGCTCCTACTGGCATCTTCAGCAGAAAATTCCACTTCCGGACAGAGCTTGCAGGCATATTTTACCGCCTCAACTGCCTGCTCTAAAACTTGTTCAGGAGAAAGCTGCAGTTTATATTGCATATGAATAGGAGAAGTGGCAATAAAAGTATGGATTCGTGGCCTTTCGGAATACTTAATTGCCTCCCAGGCTCGTTCAATATCTTTCTTTACTGTTCGAGCTAAACCAGCAATAGTACAACCTTTAATGGTTTGAGCTACCAGCTTCACCCCTTCAAAATCCCCTGGTGAAGCAATAGGAAAACCTGCTTCTATTACATCTACATTAAGATTCTCTAATTGCCTGGCTATCTCCAATTTTTCATTAGTATTAAGTGATGCACCCGGACATTGTTCTCCATCTCGAAGCGTAGTATCGAAAATTACTATATTATCTATCATCTTGCTTCCCCTCCTATTTCGCTTTAATGTTTTTATCTTGAAACATTTACTCGGAATAATAACTCCCGATTATTTTAATAAAAGTAGTACATTCTTCTAAAAATTTTAAAGTTTCTTGAGTTTCTTTCTGGTGTAATCCTTTTTCAAAATCAGTATAAAAAATATACTCCCACGGTTCCCTTTTACTAGGTCGTGATTCTAATCTGTTTAAATTGATATCTCTTAAGGCAAATTCCTTAAGACAGCGATAAAGCGCTCCGGGCTTACTTACTACTGCAAAAATAATAGAAGTTTTATTATTTTTAGGATCCAAATTTATTTCGGGTGATAAGATTAAAAAACGAGTATAATTAAATTTGTTGTCCTGAATGTTTAAATTTAATATTTTTAAACCATAGAGTTCTGCCGCCCAACTACTGGCAATAGCAGCTATATTATTTTCCTTAGATTCTTTAATCATCTTTACACTTCCGGCAGTATCATATGCAGGGATAACCTGACAGGAAGGTAGATTTCTTGATAAAAATTCTTCACACTGAGCCAGTGCCTGAGGATGGGAATACACCTTTTCAATTAATTTAAAATCAATCTCTTCCTTGGTTATCAAACAATGCTCAACCTTTAACTTTACTTCTCCCACCGCAAATAATTCTTGGTTTAATAAAAGGTCATGGACCTCATTTATCCCGCCGGTCTGAGAATTTTCTATAGGTAAAATACCGTATTCGGCTTCTTTGTTATTTATCCTTTGGAATACTTCCTTAAAAGTTTTACAAAGTATAGGTTGTATAGAGGAACCAAAAAATTTAATAGCCGCAATCTCGCTAAAGGCCCCTCTTTCTCCCTGAAAGGCAACTTTATTTTTCAATCTCCTCACCTCATTTTTTGCTTTTTATTCTTCTATCCAGGGCATCATACTTCGCAGTTTTTTCCCAACTTTTTCAATAAGAAAATTAGATTCTTTATTGCGCATTGCTCTAAAGTAAGGTCTCCCCACCTGATTTTCGATAAGCCAATCTTTGGCAAACTCTCCGTTTTGTATTTCTGCCAATACTTTTTTCATTTCCTTTCTTGTTTCTTCAGTTATAATTCTCTTTCC
>JBBRDV010000064.1:0-7656 GCA_038203565.1 Atribacterota bacterium | reverse complement strand
AACCAGGGTATAATAAATTAACAAAAAGATTAATTAAGTGTGCTTAGCCCCATGAGATATAATGATATAAAAAAAATAAAAAAACTATATTTTACTTACCAGGATGCAGCAAAAATACTATCTATATCCGAAGATTCTGCCCGGGTATTGTGTAGTCGATATGTAAAACAAAAATATCTTATCAGGTTAAAAAGGAACTTCTACATATTGAAAGAAAGATGGGATAATATTGTCCCGAATCAAAGGCTGGAGCTAGCCAATATTCTCCAGGTTCCATCTTATATCTCTTTGATGACCGCTCTTTCATTTTATGAATACACTACTCAGGTTCAGCAAAAATTTATCGAATCTATCTCCTTATACCGTACATTTACCAAAGATATTGAGGGAGTCGTATTTAATTATAGCAGAATTAAACGGGATTATTACTTTAGTTTTTCCAAAAAAAATAATATATTTATTGCCTCCCCCGAAAAGGCTTTTATCGATTCCCTTTATTTAAACTATTTAGGGAAATATAATTTAAGTCTCAGTTCGCTAAATTTAGAGAAAATTGACAGAAAGAGTTGTGAAAATATATTAAAGAGATATCCCTCCAAATTTAACATATATTACAAGAGGTATGTAAAATGAACGATTTAATACAACAAGAGATTTTTGAAATAGAAGTGTTAACCTGGCTTAAGAACAAGGGATTTCTCCGCAATATGATCTTTGGCGGGGGGACAATGCTGAGGCTTTGTTATAATTTAAGAAGATATTCAGTTGATTTGGATTTCTGGACATACCGGGTTGATAGGATAGATCAATTTTTTATAAATTTAAAAGATTCTTTAAAAATAGATTATGATTTAACTGATGTACAAAATAAATATTATGCTCTACTATTCGAAATTAAAAAGGCACCATACCCCCGAAAATTAAAAATTGAGATAAGAAAAGATGCCGAAGAAAAGGATTTTCAGGAAAAAATTGCTTATTCCCCATATTCTAATCAGCAGGTATTGCTTAAATCTTTTACTTTAGAACAGATGATGAAAAATAAAATAGGAGCCCTTTTAGGAGCCCTTTTAGACAGAAAAGAAATAAGAGATGTATTTGATGTAGAGTTTTTAACCAGAAAGGGAATTAACATTGCAGCAAATTATGAAGAACTAAAAAAGATTAGAAAAATTATCAAAGGATTTGAAAAAAGAGATTACTATGTAACCTTAAGCTCTCTTTTAGCTGATGATATCAGAGAATATTATAAGAAAGATAATTTTACATATTTATTGGGAATTATCGATGAACGGCTTTCTTATAAATAGAATTCTATTTTTCTCTGTTTTTGAAGAACTCAGTGCCTTGGGCATCTCCTGGTAAACAGGCCCGATAAAATTTCAGAATTATAACTTTTAATTTTTTGGTGTTTTTACAAATAAAAGAGGAAATACGATATCACTTACACAGCAAGGTATCCAAACAGAGAGAAATAAAAAAATAAAAATACCAATGTAGGTAAACCAATTCAAAGTGTGTCCTAAAGCCATAATAATATGGAAGAGCGAAGCCCAGGTGCTGAAGAGAACATGAGCAAAATGAGGGAACTTTGTAGAGGGCTTTAGATAAGCTATTCCAATACCAAATAAAGCTAAGGGATTAACCAGCCACCATTCTTCAATAAAACCTAAATGAATTTCTCGATGGGGCAGATTGAGCAAAATTTCACCCAGGTAGGGGATTACCGAATCACTTAATGTAGCTATTCCGACAGAACCCACATAACCGATGAGGATCAAAGTTACCAGGTTACATTTTTTCTTACCCGTCCCACATTTATAAAAATTATACATAGAGGCAGTAACCAGTGCACTTAAAAAAACATGGAGAGGGTGAAGGGTATAAAAAATACTATAGGAAAATTTGTAGGGTAGTTTTTGAAAAAATATTATCGGAATTATTCCGGTAACAGCTCCGAAAGCAGTAAAAGGCATATGTTCTTTTAATTCTTTAAGGATTTGTTTATACATTTCTTTCCTTCATTCCTCAATTTAAAAAATTTTTAGATAGGTAGAGTCTAAAGGCAATAATTATTTAATTAGATTATAGTAATATGTTATACTTATAAAAGTAGAGAAGTCAATAAAATATCACAATAATTCTCAATAATCTCTAATTTTTATAATAAAAATTAAATAACCGAAGAAGAAAAGAGGAAACAGAGATTGAAGATTGGATGTCATGTTTCTATCGCGGGAGGAATAGATAATTCTGTTGTTTCCCTATACCAAAGTTGAGGATTTAAGTAAATGCCGGTAGAGAAAATTTTAAATGAATTAAAAAAGTATAATAAGATGAGCTCTCGCTTTACTGATTGGAGGCATATTCCGGCTAAATCTGGAATTTATAAGGAATTTCCAGAGTGGGTAGAGGATAGACTGGTAAGGGTTTTGAAAAATAAAGGTATTAGCAAACTTTATTCTCATCAGGCTTCTGCCTTAGAATTTATCAGGAATAAAAATAATGTAGTGGTGGTAACACCCACTGCTTCGGGAAAGACACTCTGTTATAATCTGCCGGTATTAGATTCTATCTTAAGAGATAAAAATAGCCGGGCACTTTATCTGTTTCCCACTAAAGCTTTATCTCAAGACCAATTGACTGAATTGTATCAATTAGTATCAGCCCTGGATGAGGGAATTAGGACCTATACCTATGATGGAGATACCCCTTCTTCCGCCCGACAAGCCATCCGCAAGAAAGGACATATTGTGGTAACCAATCCGGATATGCTTCATTTAGGGATATTGCCTCATCATACCAAATGGATGGATTTTTTCGTAAATTTGAAATATGTGGTAATCGATGAGGTTCATATTTATCGGGGGGTATTCGGAAGCCATCTGGCCAATGTAATCAGGAGATTGAAGAGAATCTGCCGATTTTATGGGTCAAATCCCCAGTTTATCTGCTGTTCAGCGACTATTGCTAATCCTCAAGAGCTTTCTCAAAAGATTGTAGGAGAAAAATTTATTTTAGTCGATAATAATGGCTCCCCTCAAGGCGAGAAACATTTTTTATTTTACAATCCTCCGGTAATTAATAAAGAATTAGGAATCAGGAAAAGTGTAATTAAGGAAGTAGCCCGTTTTGTCGCCTATTTTTTAAATTATAACATTCAAACCATAATTTTTGCCCGAAGTCGTCTAACCACTGAAGTTTTAACCAGTTATTTAAAAGATTTTTTAGCTAAAACGGGGAGGTCTAAAGATATTGTTAGGGGTTACAGGGGAGGTTATTTACCTAATTTAAGACGTGAAATAGAAAAGGGTTTAAAAGATGGAGAGATAAAAGGAGTAGTAAGTACCAATGCCCTGGAGCTGGGGATAGATATTGGCCAGCTTGACGCCTGTTTTATGGCCGGATATCCCGGAACTATATCCAGTACCTGGCAGCAGGCTGGAAGAGCCGGGCGTCGATCTAATAGTTCAATAGCTATCTTAGTTGCTTCCAGTAACCCCTTAGACCAATTTGTGATAAACCATCCTGATTATTTCTTCGGAAAATCACCGGAGAGTGCAGTTATCGACCCGGATAATTTGAGTATTTTGGTCAGTCATATCAGGTGTGCTTCTTTTGAATTACCCTTCGAAGAAGGAGAAGATTTCGGAACCGAAAAGCTTCGGGATGTTCTGGAGTATTTAGAGAAGGAAGGCGTACTTCATTGTGTGGAAAAGAAATGGTATTGGATGAGCGAAATCTATCCCACTGAAGAGATAAGTCTGCGTAGTGCTTCAGTAGATAATTTTGTAATTATTGATACTACTGACCAGCAAGAGCAGGTTATCGGAAAAGTGGATAAGGCCAGCGTGCCCACCCTTATTTATGAAGGGGCTATTTATCTGCATGAAGGCGAACAATATGCTATTCACAGGTTAGATTATCAGAATCAGAAGGCCTATGCCGAAAAAGTTAAAGTTAATTATTATACTGATGCTCAGACCGAGACTAATATTAAGGTTTTAGATGTGTTTGAGAAGAGTGAAGAATCAAATATGGAACATGCTTATGGAGAAGTGGTCATTACTATCCTTTCTACCTGTTATAAAAAAATAAAATTTTATACTCACGAGAATATCGGTTTCGGGGAAATATCTTTGCCGCCGGAAGAGATGCATACAACCGCTTATTGGCTCGCTTTGGCTGATGATAGTAGGAAGCTATTGAAGCGTCTGGAAAGTGAAGGCACATCTTTTAATTTAAGCAGCGGGCTTTTGGCTCTATCTAACGTCCTTATTAATGTTGTTCCTTTATATGTTATGTGTGACCCTCAGGATATCAGGGCAGTTGCGGAAGTGCGTTCTCCTTTTACCGGAGAACCGACTATTTATATCTATGATAATTATCCCGGGGGAGTAGGATTTAGTGAGAAGATGTTTGAACTGCGTCGACTTTTACTGCAGGCAGCTCAGGAATTAATTCTTGGCTGCGGATGTGAAAAAGGCTGCCCCTCCTGTGTGGGACCTATTGACGAAGTGGGCACAAAGGGGAAAGAGAGCGCTCTTCTAATTTTAAGGGAGGCTTTAAGCTGATTATGGACCTAAAGAGTCGACTGGAAAAGATTGCCCAATTAAAAAAGAATATAAATAAAATTGCCCAATCACAAAAAGAGGAAAGTATACCTATTGTAAATCAAGAAATAAAGATAGAAGAAGTATTATCGGGAAAATTTATCTCCACTCCTTTTGGGGAAAGTTTTATCCGGGAAAATTATTTTTTCCGAGATTATAGGTGCGGGGAAGTTGAACTTTTTCAAATTTTACAATCTTCTGCTAACACTATTTCCAGTTTAGCCAGAGATGATAAATTAAAAAAAATAGATATTAATAAGACCGTCTTTTTGGATACCGAGACTACCGGATTGGCCGGAGGAGCAGGGACTTATATTTTTCTTGTGGGAGCAGGATATTTTGAAGGAGACCAATTTTGTGTCCGGCAATATTTTATGCGGGATTATAATGAAGAGCGAGCTTTACTATCAGCGCTAAATGATCTGCTCGCTAATTTTAAAGCGGTAGTTACTTATAATGGTAAGACCTTTGACCTTCCTTTAATGGAAAGCCGTTATATTATGTCCGGGATGAAGATGAGTTTAAAAGATCCTTACCACTTCGACCTTCTTTACCCCGCCCGCCGCCTGTGGAAGAAAAGGCTGGAGAGTTGTTCTCTATCTACAGTAGAAAGAGATATACTGGGGGTAATCAGAGAAAACGATGTTCCAGGTTATCTAGTTCCCGAGATTTATTTTAGGTATCTTAAAACCAAAGATGCCCGAGCATTAAAACAGGTATTTGAACATAATTTACAGGATATTCTTTCTCTGGTAGCCCTGGTCAGCAGGATGTGTTTTCTGGTAGAAGATCCTTTGAATAATACCAAATACGGGATGGATATTTTTAGTATAGGTAAGATGTTTGATGAAGAGAAGAGATATGAGCAGAGCACCCACTATTATACTGAAGCTTTAAAACACAATTTAGCAGAAAAAGAGACCTTAGAGATATTAAGATTGGCTTCTTTTGCTTATAAGAGACAGGGGAAATGGGAAGAAGCAGAAAAAATTTGGAAAAAGACAATAGAAAGAAGCCCGGAATTTATCTATTATCCTTACGAAGAGTTAGCCAAATATTATGAACACCACTTGAGAGATTACCAGAAAGCAGAGGTAGTGGTAGAAGAGGCTTTGAATATGGTAGAAAATATTTTTTTGAGAGAAAAATTGCAATATCGTTTAAATCGGATAAAAGGTAAACAAAGGTAAACAATAGTACCTGGTACAAAAGTTTACCTTTAATAGAAAAGGAGCAAGAGATGGAGAAAAAGAATTATACTGTAAAAGATTGGCCGGATGAGGAAAGACCGAGGGAGAGATTGCTTAAACATGGAGTAGAATATTTGACAGATGCTGAATTATTGGGAATAATATTGTTTAATGGTTATCAAGGAAAAACTTCGGTGGATATTGCTAAAGAACTATTAATAGAAAATGGAAAAAGTTTAAGAAAATTAGATTCTTTAAGTTATACGGAGATGAGTTCTGTTAAAGGGATAGGTTTAGCTAAATTTGCCCAAATAAAGGCAGCTCTTGAGATAGGGAAGAGGCTCTTAAGGGAGTCGAGTTCACCTAAAAAGAAAATTCATAATGCCTTGGATTTAGTAAATTATTATGCACCGTGCATGAGAGATTTAAAGAAGGAAAAATTTAAGGTAATAATGCTAGACGTAAAGAATAAAATTATCAAGGATATTGATATTTCAGTAGGGAGTCTGACGGAAAGCATAGTCCATCCCCGTGAAGTGTTAAAAGAGATAATTAAGGCATCTGCTGCCTCGGTTATATTTTTACATAACCATCCCAGTGGAGAATCAAATCCCAGTAAAAATGACTTAGATATTACTGAGCGTCTGGCGGGTGCTTGTGAACTAGTCGGGGTAAAAGTGCTGGATCATATAATATTGGGAGAGGATAATTATTTCAGTTTTGCCCAGGAGGGCTTACTGAAAAAAGTAGGGGCAGACCTTGTGTCTGCCCCCTAAAAAGGAGTTAGCAATAGATGAAAAGTAATTTATCCATAAAATTTTGTCCCTATTGTGGTTATAAATTAGTCAGAAAGATGTTAGAAGGAAGAGAAAGATTGTATTGCTCGAGGTGTGGTAAAATATTTTACGAAAATCCTACTCCGGTAGTGGCAGTGATAGCCAGAGATGACGAAGGCAAAATATTGTTAATCAAAAGGAAAATAGAGCCCCGCAAAGGCGAATGGGCTTTGCCCAGCGGGTTTATGGAAATAGAAGAGACTCCAGTTCAAGCGGCTTTAAGGGAATTGCTTGAAGAGACCGGGTTAAAAGGGAAGTATAAAAAATTGATAGGAGTTTATCCCAACAATAGCGAAATTCATGGTTATTTAGTTACTATAATTTATGAAGCAGAGATAATAGGAGGTAACCTTTGTGCTGGTGATGACGCAGAGGAGGCAGAATTTTTTAACTTTAGCCAGCTTCCTTCCCTGGCATTCCAATCCCATCATGAAGCGTTAAAGAAATTTTTACACGAATAAAATAGGGACACATCCCATTTTTCATTTTCATTGAAAAATGGGATGTGTCCCTATTTTAATTAATAATAAAAAGGAGAAAATAATGGAAAAAGCAAATTTTTTTAAAGTCAAAGAATTAAAAGCAAAAAAGGTTTTAGAAGATTCTAGGTTAAGGGTTGTGGTAAATAAAAAAACGATGGTAAGCTTTTTTGAATTTGGTCCAAATACTACTATTATGCCTAAACATAAACATCCTCATGAACAAATTGGAGTGGTAGTAGCGGGTTCTGTAAAAATGGTTGCAGGAGGAGAGACTAAAATTTTAAAGGTGGGTGAAGGAGTAGCAATTCCCTCCAATGTGGAACATGAAGCTACCCCCTTAGAGCCAGGTACTAAGATGATAGACGTTTTTTATCCTATAAGAGAAGACTATCTTTAATAGATACTGTGTTAAAAGTCAACCCACAAACTCTCCTTTAGATACTGTATTTTATTGTAAATACTTTATAAGAAACTAGATAGCCATATATTCTGTCTTGTCTCTATAGATAGCATGAGCTATTAAAAGTATCTTTCT
>JBBRDV010000063.1:0-7721 GCA_038203565.1 Atribacterota bacterium | reverse complement strand
GTCCATCTACACCGCGAGCTAATCATTAAAAGATGATTGCTCCAGGGGTCGGATGACCTAATCAACTACAAACTCTTCCAGTATCATACTAACATATTTAGTAAATAATTTAGATATTCTTATCGTACAAGGGGTCGGATTTATCCGACCCGTCCTTATAAAACTCTTCAAATTTTATATTTTCTGCTAAAGGATTATTTTGAATATATTCCCTTATTTTTAATAGAGCATTTTCATTTCTTATGACATGTTCATAATAATTTCTCTGCCAAAATTTAATTTCAGTATTTCTGGTAACTAAAGCCTTAAAGGTTCTTATAATTTCCGATAGATCTTTTTTTGCTTCGCTAAATACAAAAATTACATGAAGATGGGTAGGCATAAGAATATACCAATCGATTTTTAAACCAGAAAAACGTTCTGGTATAGATAATAAAATTTCCTCTATTATTTCTTTGTATTTCTTGATATATGGTTTCCCTTTGTAAGTACAAATAGTGATAAAATAGTAACCATTTGATCTATAATCATAACCTTTTAGTCTTATCTCTTTTCTTTTTGGTATACTTCCTGCGGGTTCGATGAATCGAACCCCTACACTTTTATTATTATTCATGTTTTATATTATCCGTTTATTAATTTATAAAACCTATCAATTCATCAATTAATTAACCGAATATTCTATCTGTACAATACGATATACGATATACTATATACGTCCTTTATTTGGCTAAAACTAAAGATAAATCATAAAGGTCTTGCCTAATAGTTTTCTGTTGACCAAGGACTTCTTCTAAATCAGTTGCCTCAATCTCATTCCCGATTAATCCAACCATTTTAGATGTTTCACCTTTTAATAGATGCTCTACCGCTGCTGCCCCTAAACGGCTGGCTAATATCCTATCAAAGGCAGAAGGTGAACCACCTCTTTGCAGATAACCTAAAATAGTAATCCGTGTTTCATAACCAATCTTATTTTCCAAATATTTACTTACCTCATCGGTTTTTCCTACTCCTTCGGCAATAACAACAATACAATGGGTCTTTCCTCTTTGATAACCCTCTTTTAATTTTAAACTAATTTCCGGTAAATTATAGGATATTTCCGGAATAAGAATTACTTCAACTCCTCCGGCAATTCCGCTCATCAAGGCTAAATACCCTGAATTTCTTCCCATAACCTCTACCACAAATGCCCTCTGATGAGAAGAAGCAGTATCTTTGATTTTGTCAATGGCATCAATAACTGTATTTAAAGCGGTATCTACACCTATAGCCATATCTGTTTTAGGCAGGTCATTATCGATGGTAGCAGGAATTCCGATAGTCTTTAGCCCTAAAGCGCTTAAATCTCGAGCTCCTCGTAAGGTACCATCGCCCCCGATAGTTATCAACCCATCAATATCAAACTTCCGGAGTTTTTGTAGAGCAATATCAAGACCTTCTTTAGTCTTAAATTTTTCACTGCGGGAGGTTTTAAGAATGGTGCCTCCTCTTTGTATAATTCCGCCGGTTGATACCTGATTCATAGGGGAAATTTGTCCTTCCATTAAACCAGCAAAGCCCCTCTCCACAGCAAACACCTCTAAATTATAGAATATTCCGGTTCGTACCACTGACCGAACAGCAGCATTCATTCCCGGGGAGTCTCCCCCGCTGGTAAGAACAGCAATTTTTTTCATTTTCATAACAGTTTTACCTCCAATTTGTTAATTGGCCAATAGACCGATTTACCGATTTACCGATTTACCAATTAAGTTAGTTAGATTGAAACTATTTATACCTAGTTTTTCTATAAAAAAAGAGACATGAATTAACGTGTCTCTTTTTTTATAGTACTAGTCTTTAAAAACCTTTAAAATTTATTTAAATATATTTTATTAAATTATCCTTACTATGGGCAGACACAAGGTCTGCCCATAGTATATTTTTCAAATAATATTTTTTACTTTAAAAGATTGTCGATTAAGACACCTCTAATTTTTTATTATACTTTCTCATAGCTTTTTCAAAATCATCTTCTATTATTGCCTTTATTGCCTCAGTAGATAGTTTTATTGTTCCCTTTATTTTATCCTCTTCATCATTGTTAAAATTAGAAAGGACATAAGACATGTAATCAAAATTGAAGCTCACTGAGGGATTTCCGATTCCTATTCTCAAACGGGGGATGTCTTCGCTGTTCAAATATTGCATAATCGACTCCATCCCCTTGTGGCCTCCGGCACTCCCTTTTTTGCGAATCCTTATCTGCCCCAATTCTAAATTGAGGTCATCATACACTATTAATAAATCTTGATGGGGTATTTTACAATAAGAAACTACCCTATTTACTGCTCTTCCGCTTAAATTCATAAAAGTTTGCGGCTTTACCAGAATTACTTTACAGTTATTTATCGTCCCCCGAGAAATCAAGGAGTAATAGGATTTTGCTTTCTTAAATTCTGTTTCCATATCCTGGGCTAGATTATCAATTATTCTAAACCCTATATTGTGCCTGGTAAATTCATATTTTGAACCAGGATTGCCCAAGCCAACCACGATCTTCAATAAAACTCACTTTCCTTTTGTTGTCCTATTATTTTTTAGGTGTAGAAGAAGGGGGTTCTTCCTTTGTTTCTGCTTTTACTTCTCCTTCTGCTACTTCTACCTCTTCTTCAACCTTTTCTTCTTTCTTGGTGGGAAGAACCACTGCAGCAACAATTCTATCCGGAGCAGTTAATACTTCAACCCCCTCCGGAATTTCCATATCTCCGACAGAAATATGTTCACCTACCTTAAGACTGCTAAGGTTAGCTTTTAAGCTATCTGGCATTTGAGAAGGTAAACATTCTATTTCTACTTTTCGCAATTCAACCTGTAGAATACCTCCATCTTTTAACCCGATAGGTTCGCCAATTAATTCGATATCGACTTCGAAAGTTATTTTTTCTTTTAAAGTTACTCCGTAAAAGTCAACGTGAACTATCTGCTTTTTTAACGAATTGTACTGAACATTTTTAATTATCGCCAATCGGCTAACTTTTTCTTTCCCATCATCTATCTCTAAATCTATGAGTGCGTGCGACTTAGCGGATAATAATTTTAACAATCCATCTTTTTTAACCTTTAATATTAAATTTTCTTTATCATGGGGGGAATATAATACTCCAGGAACCATCCCCTCTCTTCTAAATTTCTTACTACTTTCTTTACCTGTGTTATCTCTTAATTCCACTTCTAATTTTAGTTTTTTCACCCTATTACCCTCCGGTTTAATATTCGTATATCGTATGTCGTATATCGTATTTCGTAAAAAATAAAATTCGTATATCGTAAATTAGCGTAGAGCGTACCCATTTAGTTTATCTTATATTTAATGCTAACGACTATTTATTTAAATAATGTACTTATTGATAAATTATTATGAATTCTGTTAATAGCTTCGGCAAATATCTCTGCTACCGACAAAACCTTAATGCCAGGTAAAATCTTATCATTATCAACTGGAATGGTATTGGTTACCACTATTTCCTTAAATAGATCATCATGCAAAGATTTTTCTAATCTTTCTTTTGCCGGACCGGCAAATACCGGATGAGTAGCACAAATATAAACCTCTTCTGCCCCGGCATTTAATAAGGCCTGGCTTCCTTTTATTATTGAACCAGCAGTATCAATAATATCATCAACTATAATAGCGGTCTTACCTTTTACTTTTCCCACTATATGCAGTATTTCTACATCATCAGAAGACGATCTATATTTATCGATAATAGCAATTGGTTTTTTTATGCGCCCGGAAAATTCCCTGGCTCGAGCAGTTCCTCCTACATCGGGGGAAACTACTACTACCTTATCTAAGTTCTTCTCTTTAAAGTAATTTGATAATATACTTACGGCTTCCAACTGATCTACCGGAATATCAAAAAACCCCTGGATCTGCCCAGCATGTAAATCCATAGTAAGTACTCGATTAGCTCCCGCAGAGACCAATAAATTTGCCACTAATTTTGCGGTAATAGGCTCACGAGGCTGGGTCTTCCTCTCCTGTCTGGCATAACCATAATAGGGGATTACCGCGGTAATCCTTTCCGCTGAAGCCCTCTTTAGAGCATCTATCATAATGAGCAATTCCATAAGGTATTCACTGGTAGGCGGACAGGTAGATTGAATTATAAAAACATCTTCACCTCTTACGCTTTCCTCAATCTTAACCTTAATTTCTCCATCAGGGAATCTGGAAACATCAGCCTGACCTAAAGGTACATTTAAATATCTGCATATCTCTTCTGCTAAATCTTTATTGGAATTACCAGTAAATATCTTTAACACTCTTTTATCACAAAGTATCAAAATTTTATCATCTCCATCTATTTAAATTTCTCTTTATAGAATTTTAACTTTTATCTTCCTTCTTTTTCTTCCGCCATCCGGAAATATTCGTTTGCCTGGAACGGGCAATGGCTAAATTGCCTGCAGGCACATCATTGGTAATAGTTGAACCCGCTCCGGTATAAGAATCTTTCCCTAATTTTACTGGTGCTACCAATGAATTGTTGCTTCCGATAAATACCCCGTCTTCTATGACAGTTTTGTGTTTTTTCTCTCCGTCGTAATTACAGGTTATAGTCCCCGCTCCAATATTAACCTTTTTACCGATTGTGGCATCGCCCAGATAAGTTAGATGAGAAGCTTTGCTGCCTTCACCCATAATAGTTTTCTTTAATTCTACAAAATTTCCTATCTTTGCTCCTTTTTCCACGACAGTTTCAGGTCGCAAATGGGCATAAGGACCAATATTTGCTCCTTCTTTAACGGCACTACTTTCTATTATTGAAGCCCAAACTCTAACTCCCTTTCTTATATCAGCATCAATTAGATGAGAGTAAGGCCCGATAAAACAATTACTTCCGATTTTAGTGCCTTTCTCAATAATAGTGAAGGGATAAATAATAGTATCCTGACCAATTTTAACCCCCCTCTCTATGAAGGTACTATTAGGATCAACTATAGTTACTCCCTGAAGCATCAAGTCTTGAAGAGTCTTTTGATAAACTTTCTGGGAAACATCAGCCAGATCTAATTGATTATTTATTCCTAATATTTCCGAATAATCTTTTACTATTGTATTACCTACAGTTACTCCTTCCCCTAATAATATCTTTACCGTATCAGTTAAGTAATACTCCCTTTGTTTATTATCTGCGGTAACTTTTTCTAGAGCTTGGAACAGTTTTTCTTTATTAAAACAGTAAATTCCGCTGTTTATTTCGGTTAGTTTCTTTTTATCTGTAGATAAATCTACCTCTTCAATTATCCCCTTTATTTCACCCTTTTTATCTCTGATAATTCTTCCATAACCTTTAGGATTTTTTAAAACAGTAGAAACTAAGGTACAACAAAAATTGTTAGCCTGGTGATATTCCAAAAGCTTTTTTAGAGTTTTAACCGTTAAAAAAGGGACATCGCCGGATAAAATCAGCACATCTCCCTTAAAACCAGACAATAATTTTTTGGTTTGTAAAACTGCATGGGCAGTTCCTAATTGCTCCCTCTGTTCTATATACTCTATTTTATCACCAATTGATTCTTTTATCTTATTGCTTTTATAACCAATTATTAATATCTTTCTTTTTACTTCGAGTTGATCAACTGTGTCTAATACATAATTTAAAATTGGTTTTCCCGCAAGATTATGAAGGACTTTAGGCAGATTAGATTTCATTCTCTTGCCCTTACCTGCTGCCATAATAATTACGACAGTATCTCTCATAATCATACCTCCAATAATGGCTGGGGCGGAAGGATTTGAACCTTCGAATGCGGGATCCAAATTCCCGTGCCTTACCACTTGGCTACGCCCCAAACCAAAATTTTTTATTCTTGTAACTTACTTAGAATAGATCTTCTTCTTTCTTCTCAGCCTCTTCTTCCGTTTCTGTTTCTTCTACTACTTCTTCTTTTTCTTCTACTTTAGCTTGGGGAGCCTCTTCTAATTCCTTGCGATAGACATCTAATACTGCATTTTGTATCTTTTCTCTGATCTCGGTATTTATAGGATGGGCAATGTCCTTATGATCTCCATTAGGGAGTCTCTTGCTAGGCATTGCTACAAACATACCCTTATTGCCATCGATAACCCGTAAATCATGCACTACAAAAGAGTCATCGAAAGTGATCGATACATACGCTCTTAATTTTCCTTCTGTTTCTATTTTTCTAAGTCTAACATCTGTAATTTCCACTTAATACACCGCCTTTTTTTATTTTTTTTGTTTTTAAAATTATCATGATTAATTTTATTTTCTATCTGTAGTTGTTTCTTATGAATGCAATCTATCCCCGCTAAATTACTACTAAATCTTTTCGCTTAACGAGACTTTTACTCCTAATTAAATTATAACCTCCTAATCATTCGTTTTGACCAATTTACTCCAGATTTTTCACATAGTTGCTATTACCTCCCTATTTCAGTAAATGCTTAAACGTTTTATTAAAAAACAAACACAGCAATAATAACTACTGTGTTTCTGGAATAATCTATTTAATATTTATATTTTTCTTTTCTTAATAAATTATGTTTATCTTTATTTTCTGCAAGGTTATTAGTCAGCACGGTTAATTCCCTGTTCTTTTCTGTAAGGTTTTAGTTGAAAAAATTATAACATGATAGAATTTTATTGTCAAAAAGAAATTCGCAATATAGTATCGAGTATATAGTATCGAGTATATAGTATCGAGTATATAGTTAAGAAAATAGGAATTAGAATACAGAGAGAAGCAGTGATAAGTAATATGTGATAAGTAAATAGCTATATGTACTTAAGACATAAACTCATTCCTCATTAGGGGCAGACACAAGGTCTGCCCCTACTAATTTTTTCCCCATCTCCATACTCAGTTTAGCAAATTCTTCTAAAGTCAGGGTTTCTCCCCTTCGGTTCTTATCAATACTTGCTTCAGTTAAAATGTTTTCTATTTCCGCTTTGGTAATTTCTCCCTTAAAATAGTTAGACAAAGAATTGATTAACCTTTTTCTCCTTTGTTGAAAGGAAGCTCTAATAATATTAAAAAACAGTTTTTCGTTACTTACTTGTACTTGCGGATTTTTATAAATATCTAACTTTATTATCATCGAACTCACTTTGGGCTGGGGGTAAAATACCGTAGAAGGGACAATATGCACTTTTTGTGGGTGAGAGTAATATTGGGCAACAAGGGATAATATACCATAATTTTTCTTCCCTGTTTGAGCCATTAATCTTTCTCCTACTTCTTTCTGGACAAGAAATACGGCTAATTTTAAATATCGATTAAGTTCAAAAATCTGCCTTATTAAGGATATGGAGATATAGTAAGGAAGATTACCCACTATTTTTTCAATTTTTTCACCTTTTGTTCTTTTCTGCTTAAAAAAATTAACCAGATCAAAATTCATAATATCTTCAAAAATAATCTCTATATTATTAGAGGAGGAAAGGCTTTCTTTTAAAAGGGGAGTTAATTTTTTATCTTTCTCAATAGATATAACCTGTTTAACCAAGGGGGATAATGCAGAGGTTAGAGTTCCAATACCTGTGCCAATTTCTAAAATACAATCTTTTTTATTCAATTTTAGTGAGTTAATAATTATTTGTAAGGTGTTTTGATCTACTAAAAAATTCTGGCCTAACCTTTTTTTGCATTTAAAATCGTATTTAGTAAGAAGTCTGGTAACTTCTGCGGGAGAAGTTAATTTT
>JBBRDV010000062.1:0-7912 GCA_038203565.1 Atribacterota bacterium | reverse complement strand
CGTATCTATCGCATTGTACCTGAAAATGCCGGCACTTATAAAAAAGTGACTCCTAATCTCAAAAATGCAAATTCTGCCGAACTGGTTAACACGCTCACGCATCAAAACCGTTGGTGGCGTCTTCAGGCTCAAAGGCTTCTTTTAGAGCGCCAGGATAAAAGCGTGATTCCGGCAGTGAAATCCTTGTTGGCCCAAAATGAAGATCCAAGATTCAGATTACATGCTCTGTATGTTTTGGAAGGGATGGGCACCCTGGATGCAGCTACGGTGAAGGCCGCTATGAAAGATCCTTCTGCGGGAGTGCGTGAAAATGCGGCGATACTTTCCGAACGCTTCCTGAGTTATTTATCTCAGTTAGAGGAAATGGTTAATGATTCTTCTATCAGGGTAGCTTTCCAGGCTACATTAAGTTTGGATGAATTTAAAGATAACACAGTAATACCTGCATTGGTAAAAGTATTGGAGCTACATGGCCAAAGCTCATGGTTCAGGACTGCGGTATTAAGTTCCGAAGCGGGGTCAGGTATTGACCTGTTGAAAGCATTAGAGAAGAACTCATTTTTTAAAGACGCCCTATCCTGGAAATTAACATTTTTTGAGGCTTATTCTAATGTAATTGGTGCACGTAATGAGAAGGGCCAGATCGTAAGTTTATTAGACAACCTGTCTCAACCCTCTATAGCTAAGACAGCGGGCCGGCAGGAAGCAAGTGTAAAGGGGTTGATTAAAGGATTGGAAAAGCCTGAAGGGTTAGATGCGTCTCTACAAGAAAAATTAAAAAGCATATCAACAGAAGCAAAAAGTAACATCACTAAGGCCGTACAGGATTTAAAACAATTATATGCTAAATAGTCAACCTGATATAAATCTTTTTTAAGGGAAACAATTAAATCAATCATTTTTTAAAAATTATAATTTGAAAAAGTACAGCGTATTATTACTGGTATGTTTTATAACATTTTATGGGTTATTTCCTTCTACGACCGTGGGATATATAATGCCAATCAATAAAATTGAGACTGGATTTAAAACGAACTGCACTAGCAAAAATCTACTCCTTTCTGACTCAGTGCCGGCTTCAGGTCGCAAAGGAAAGTTACATGGTTGGGAGATATTATTTGATGGGCAAAATACAGATAAATGGAGATCAAAAAATAGTGAAATGTTTCCGGCAGAGGGGTGGGCAGTGGAAAATGGATCTTTATTCTTAAATAAAAAGGGAGCCGGGGATATTATCACGCGTGAAAAATTCGGCAATTTTGAACTCGACCTTGATTTCAACTTAACTTATAGCGCTAATAGCGGTGTAAAATATTTTGTTGGAGAATTAAAAAATGCAAAGACCGGAGATATTGTAATCAATGGCCCTGAATACCAGATTATAGATGATTATAACCATCCTGAAGTAAAAGATCATCAAGATGATATTGCCGCAACTGCCTCCTGTTACCTTTTATATGTTCCAAAAAATGTGCACTTACTTCCTCCGGGGCAATGGAATAGCATCAGGATCATTGCCAAAGGAAAACATGTGGAACATTGGTTAAATGGCGTGAAGACGCTGAGTTATGAAAGGGGGAGCCCGGATTTTCTCAAAAGAAAATCAGAGACCAAATTCAAAGATTACGATGATTATGGAGAGTTGGCAAGCGGCCACATTTTGCTTACTGACCACGGCGATAAGGTATATTTTAGAAACATTAAAATAAAACGTTTATAAATTAATCGACTAATGAAATATTTATTTTTTGGTATTTCGCCTTTTTTATTGATAGGGTTGTTTAGCGCAGGGGTACATGGGCAGTCTGGAAATTCAAAAGATTGGAGAGCTGGCGTCGCCCGCATGGTCATTACCCCTGAACATTCTCAATGGATGGCAGGCTATGGCGACCGGGACCGGCCTTCGGAGGGAAAGATAATGGAAATATGGGCCAAGGCATTGGCCATACAAGACGAAAATGGAAAACAGGCGGTGCTTGTAACAGCGGATTTGGTGGGAATTCCAAAAAAGCTCTCCGATCACATAAGAGATGAGCTAAAAATAAAATTTAATTTATCGCATTCTCAGATAGCGATCAATACTTCTCATACTCATACAGGCCCTGTGTTGTCAGACGCTTTAGTGAGTATTTATCCGGTGAATGAAAACCAGCAAAAAGACATTGATCAATATACCAACCAACTGGGCAACAAGATTGTGGCTTTAGTAGGTAAGGCTTTACATTCTATTGAACCGGTAAAGCTTTATTCAGGGAATGGGGTTACCCGTTTCCAGGTAAATAGAAGGAATAACGTGGAATCAACTTTATCCCTGCAGACAGAATTGAATGGCCCCAATGATTATGCCGTTCCTGTGATAAAAGTAGAAAACAAGAAAGGAGAATTAATAGCGGTAGTATTTGGTTACGCTTGTCACAATACGGTCCTCCAGGGTTATAAATGGTCAGGGGATTATGCAGGATTTGCCCAAATAGAACTTGAAAAAGATCATCTGGGCATTACCGCATTATTTGTTCAAGGCTGTGGTGCGGATCAGAATCCTTTGCTCCGAAGAACAGAACAATTGGCAAAGCAATATGGGCAGGAATTGGCAGCCTCTGTTAACAGGGTGCTTACAGAGGAAATGCAGCCATTGTCATCGCATTTGTCCACAGCGTATGTTGAAGTAGAATTACCATTAAACACTCCTCCTACTAAAGAAGAATTATTAAAGAAAGCGCAGGAAGGTGCGGACTATCAAAAACGTTGGGCACGAAACTTAATTCAACAAATTGATCGTGGCGAGTCGTTCAGAAAATCTTATCCATATCCGGTAGAGGTATGGAAGATTGGCGAACAACCCATTGTTATTTTAGGCGGGGAGACTGTAATAGAATATTCGGTTTTACTCAAACGAATTTTTGGCCCTGATTTGTTTGTGCTAGGATATTCCAATGATGTGATGAGCTATATTCCTTCTGCTAAAATAGTACAGGAAGGTGGATATGAAGGAGCAAGTTCTCAAATGGTTTATGGATTGCCAGCTACCTGGAAGCCAGACATTGAGACCATAATCGTACAGGAGGTTTTGCAACTTGCAAAGCAGGTGGGAGTGCCGGTGGCTGTTTCAAAAGTGAATTGATTCCTGGTTCCGGTACTAATTATTAAAATACGTTTTGCAGTACAACAAGGGAACGTTATAGCCAACGTCAAACAGGATTAAAATCACTAAATTATATTAATTCGAAAGCGTTTTTAAAGATGGAAAATAAAGATTATTCCCGGAGGAAATTTATCAATAAATGTTTAAGGACAGGTAGTTCATTTTTTTTGGGCGCCCTATTACTTATTAGTTGTAATACGAATGATTCACCTGGTGGAAAAAGTGAGGATAAAAAGCAAAATACTTCGGACGATTCTTGTAATGATTTATCAGGGGTAAGTAGTGTAGAGCTTGAGAAGAGACAAAAATTCGCCTGTATAAAAAAACAATTGATCCGGAACGTTTTTGCGGTAATTGCGGTTTAAATATTCCTCCGGTTTCTGAGAAAGATTGCGGAGGATGTTTGTTGTTTAAAGGGCCGGTAAGCCCTGACGGATACTGTATTCAGTATGTGGCAAAAGTATAATTAAATTTGAATTGATTTAAAGTTTTAAAAAGCACATGACGGTGCAGTTTTTTAGACCAGTTAATAATTTTTTTTTTGGATGTTATTATTTTTTACCTGGTGTATGATTTTACTTCCCTTATAAAAGTCCTTCGTAAGACTAAATACAAGGGGAAATTGGAGCGATCAAGATTTTCTTTATCTTATTCTTATAAATCAACATTTAAAAATCAAAAAAACATAGTAATTAGCTTTTATGAAAATCAAATTTTCCGTTTTGTTACTTTTTTCAGTGGGTTTATTAATGAATAGTTGTCAGACTGGCTCTAAGAATCCCGCTATTTCTTTTGACAATTATAAAATTGTCGATGGTTTTGAAATACAATTAGCAGCGTCGGAACCTCTGATCGAAGCTCCTGTTGCTATGGATTTTGACAACAGAGGTAGAATGTGGGTAGTTGAAATGCGTGGCTTTATGCCAAATATTGCCGGCACAGGTGAGGATAAGCCAAATGGCAGAATCAGTATTTTGGACGGTTTGGATAAAGAGGGAAGAGCACAACAAGCTAAAATATTTTTGGATAGTTTGGTACTTCCCAGGGCTATTGCGCTTGTTTATGGTGGCTTGTTGTATGCTGCCCCTCCAAATTTGTGGTTTGTAGAAATAAACAATGATAAACCTGGTAAAAGGACTCTTGTTGATTCGATATATGCAGATGAATATTCAAACCCGGAAAATCAGGCTAATGGATTAATGATGGATATTGATAATTGGATATATAGCGCCTACTCGACATCACGGTATCAGCTTAAAGAGGGTAAATGGATAAAAGAACCAACTTCTTTTCGTGGACAATATGGAATGACAAAAGATAATTTCGGACGGCTTTATTATAATTATAATGAGATACAACTGGCTGGTGATTATGTATTGCCTAATACTTTAATCAAAAATCCCTACATGAAGCCAAAAGAGGCTGTCAACAAAGTTTTAACTGAGAATCAAAATATTTATCCTTTACATCCAACCACAGTAAACCGGGGTTATGTAGAAGGGATACTTAATAAAGACAGCGTTCTGATAAAATTTACTGCTGCATGCGGTCCATTAATTTACCGCGGAGATCAGTTCCCTGCTGATTATAGTCAGAATGCTTTTGTTTGTGAACCTGAGGGGAATTTAGTCAAACGCGATATTCTTAATTTCGGGAGTCTTAAAACAGCGGCTGTACAGGCCTGGAATGATAAAGAATTAATTGCTTCGACGGATGAAGGCTTCCGTCCTGTCAATTTAGTGAATGGCCCTGATGGCGCCATGTATGTCGTAGATATGCACCACGGTGTTATGCAGCACATAGTATCTGCCACGCCCTATTATAAAAATGGTATTGTCCACAAAAAGTTGGATACCCTGGTAAATGCCGGACGAATATTAAGGATAAAATACAAGGATAAAAGCCTTGGTAAAATTCCTGATCTTACCAATGCATCAGCCGCAGATTTGGTTGGCTTTTTAAAAAGCGATAATGGGTGGGTAAGAGATAGAGCCCAACAAATATTAATTTACAAACAAGAGCGACAGGCTGTGCCCGAATTAGAAAAATTATTACAAGAGAGTGAAAATACAATAACTGCCATACATGCATTGCGTACGCTGGAGGGACTAAATGCTTTATCGTTTGAATTTCTTCAAAGGATTGCAGCTTCAGGGAAACCAATGTTATCAGCACATGCACTTCTCCTTTTGGAAAAGTATGATACCATTGCCAATATTAAATCAATGGAAAAGTTGGCAACTGATTTAATGAACAGGAAGGATACTGTTGTTGACCTTTACCTCGCGATTTCTTTAGGTCCCTGGGTTGCTATTTCAAGTGACACATTTTTGCCTATGCTTGTAAAATTATCTGGTACTTATCCGGATAATGCTGTTTTCCAGGAGGCGGTGGTAAGCAGTCTAAAAGGTATAGAAGATAATTTCAATTCTTATGTCATCAAATCAAATGATAATAAAAAACAGGGCGAAATAATAGACAGCTTGTTAGTTCAGACTATTCGGAATAAAAAGGATGATAAGATGAATTCAATATTTGTACTAAGAAAAATCCCTGTGCCCGGATTGCAAAAGGGATTGGTAATTTATCGCAGCACTTGCGCTGGATGTCATGGCGCTGATGGAGAAGGAATTCAGTATGTGGCTCCCCCTCTGAAAGGATCTCAATATGTATCCGGCCCTACGGATAGATTAGGAACGATCATTTTGTACGGTTTGGAAGGCCCGATTCATATTAACGGCCAGGAGTACAAGTTTAATGGACCAATGCCAAATTTCGAAAGTATTTATACCGATAACGAAATCGCAGGCATTATTGATTATTTACACAATGCATTTGTAGCTGCCGATTCTAAGCTTCACTTCGGTCGTAAATCAGTCAAGTCGGAAGAAATAAAAAATCTTAGAAATAAAAGATCTGGTACGCTTACAGAAAAGGATTTATTAAAAATGACGGGTCTAAAAGATTAGGCAACCAAGAATAGGTATGGAACTAGGGGATTCCCGGCAAGTCTTCATTTTACGGCTTTAAATGTGTTGGAGATCAAAGGTGAGAAGGGCTGTAATAACCTTTGATTAAGGTGTGTCTTTAAAATGATTAAATAGGGTTTGCTCATAAACTCACCGAAGCTGATTTTTTCACATTAAGAGTATGTTGAATATTTATCAACCATTCAAAGTTTTTTGCTCCAAATATTTTCAGAGAAAATATGAGACGCAGAAGTGCATGCCTCGTTAATTTAACGAGGTTTAGCACTAAAGCTATGGCAGCAATCCATGAAGTACTGGTGATAGATAGCTTTGCTCTTATTTTATTCAATCCGTAAGCTACTTTAGCCTGACCAAATTTTCCTTCAATTGGATTACGCTCGCCAGGACTTAGATGAATTTTCACTGCCTGTGCGGGAGGCCGCCCAAGAGGCTTGGCAATTAATTTTATATCAAGGAGATTGAGTTGTTTTCGATTTTCACGGGTACAATATATTTGATCAGCAAGTACCTCTGCCGGATAAAACCCAAAACGGGATTTGTATTTTTCTACAGAGTCAATCAAATATTTTCCTTCATTAAATGCTTCCCAACAAAGATGGTCTATGAAAGCAAAACCTTCTACCAATGACATTTGCAGCTTACTTCCAAATTCCGTTTTGGCATTTTCTTTTCCCCGAACTATGTGACGAACATGAGGCTGATGTATGTTCACTATGCGATAGTCTATCCGGTGAGTACGGGTCCGGTGCATTTCTTCCTGTTGCTCATATACGGTGTGAAGCACCATCAAATATTTTTGATCTTTCTGTTTTAAAGCAAACGCCTTGTACGCTGCCAAAAGAACATCAATGTGGGCTAAGTTCCTTTTTAAAAATCTCAGTTGTCTTCCATTGGCTTTATAAATTTCTTTGGCTGTCTTTCTTTTCTTTTTAGCAGCATCTAAGAAATATTTGCGGGCTACCTCTCTGTAAGTCCTCACCTTTTTTTTACCATGCACCAAAGGGTCGTATAAAATATCTATTAACTGCTCACTCTTTTTGCGGGCAGCATTTAGCAATTTTAAATCTGTGGGGAAAGTAATATTTTGGGGAGCTACGGTAGCATCCATCAGCAATTTCCCTTTGTTCTTTTTTCCAGGGAATGACTCCTCTTTTTGTTCCATGTTTTCTTGGGCGGGTACAACTTTTATATCCGCCTCCAAAATCCCGTTATTGTCATCCAAATCATTATTTTGTATTGGGGGTGCGTTTTGTTTTTTGTTTACTGATTCCTGTGAATCATGTATCCTTGTTTCCTGCATATCTATGCAATACAAAGCAATCGCCTCATTTATTTTACCTAAGAGATCGATGCTCAACCGCTTCCTGATTTCTACAAAGAGTGTATCCGAAAGGGTTCTTCATTGGTAAAACTGCTGTAACCCAAAAAATACTGCATGAACATATTTTCCTGTATCTGTGCTATTGTTTCCCTGTCTGTTAGATCGCCCAGATGTTTAATGATCACTGCTCCCAGTATCACCCTGCCACTGATTGCCGGACGGCCTTCTTTTGAAGGAAACAAATCATCATAATATTTAATCAATCTATCCCAGGGAATGCTGTGAGCCAACTTTATCCAACGGTTTCCCCTGGTTAATTTTTGCTCAAAGGGTGTCTCAAAACCTGATAAAATCAGTTGATTGGGGCTTACATAATCTGGAGTTGATGCACGCTTTCTGGTGGGTCTTTTTGAATTACCTTGCATTTGCGTTTGCTTTTTTGCAGTGTAACCCAAATAT
>JBBRDV010000061.1:0-8194 GCA_038203565.1 Atribacterota bacterium | reverse complement strand
ATATTATACTACAAAAAGCTTATAAAATCTTCTTTTTTTATCTTTCCTGCTTTCTTGAAATTATTCTTTCTTAATTAAATCTTAATTTGCCTTGTTCGTTTGAGATATGCTGAAGTGTTAATGCTATTTAATAATTATTAAGAGCACTAATCATATTATTAGATAGATAATTATATTATCTTAATTGCCTAAAATCTTATATGTCCTATATACTATAGATTTTGTTGCAACTTTGACACCATGTACAAATGAAAATAAATTTGATTTATTGTTAAGTATACGATATATTAATATTGTGTATTACTCATAAGGAAAAATAATGGACATTAATAATAACAACAATAAAGATTTAAGTGAAGAAATATTAATAACCTTAAGGCAAATTAACCGGGCTATGTCTATATATTCCAAATCTTTGGATAAGCATTACGGCTTAACTGCTCCTCAGCTCATTATTTTACAAGAACTTTCTCATTCTAACCAAATAGTAATTGGGGAAATCGCTCGAAAGATCAGCCTAAGCCAGGCTACCGTAACCGACATCATTGACCGTCTTATAACTAAAGACTTGGTGACCAGAACAAAAAATAGCCTTGACCGAAGGCAAGTTATGATAACAATTACCTCAAACGGCAAGAATATCATTAATAAAGGGCTATCATTGTTACAAAAAGATTTTTTAGCAAAATTTAATCAACTGCAAAAATGGGAACAGCATCTACTTTTATCTTCAGTAGAAAGAATTGCTTCGATGATGCAAACAAAAGATGATTTAAAAGATTCAAAAAAGCATCTTTAACGAATATTAATTCTAAAAAGAAGAAAACTAACTCATAGATATCTTTTTTTATATATTTTTTTCTGTAATTCAGTAAAACTATTTTAAGGAGGCCCATTATTCCTCTATCACTTTTTTTAGAATACTATAACGACAAAATTATCCTTGAAATTTTAAATCATATTAAAATAGTTGCCTTGAGTGTTCCTATTTCAATATTAGTCAGTGTTTCTTTGGGATTCTATATTTCTTCCCGACCCAATATTGCCAAATATGTTATTAATGTTGCCAGTATCATGATGACCATTCCCAGTTTAGCACTCTATGGAGTTATGGTTGTTCTTTTTGCTCCGTTTAAATTAGGTCTGGGAATTGTTCCGGCTATATCGGCAATTACGATTTATTCATTACTGCCGATAACCCGTAATACTTACCTAGCTTTAAATCAGGTAAAACCGGGAATGATTGAAGCCGCCCGGGGAATCGGAATGTCAAAAAATCAAATTCTCTGGAAAATAAAAATCCCTTTATCTATTCCAGTCATAATGTCCGGTATAAGAATTGCTATTGTCATGGGAGTCAGTGTAGCAACATATGCCTCTCTTATTGCGGCAGGAGGATTAGGATATTTTATTTTCGCCGGTATCGGAAGAGCAAATTTAACCATGGTGTTGGTAGGTGCGGTTCTTATTTCTGCACTAGGCATTGGAATAAACTATTTTTTATTAAAAGTAGAAGATTGGATAACTCCCAGAGGTCTGAAAGTAAAAAGATAAAACAGGAGAAAAAATCATGATAGAATTAACCAATGTAACTAAAAAATTTGGAAATAAAACAGCAGTAAATAATTTTAGCCTGCATATCGAAAAAGGCTCACTTACCATGTTCATCGGTCCTTCCGGCTGCGGAAAGACTACCACCTTGAGAATGATAAACAGACTCACTCCTTTTGATAATGGAAATATCATCGTCAACGGTACGCCAATTAATGATATTGACCCGGTTAAATTAAGAAGAAATATCGGATATGTTATTCAGGAAATTGGACTTTTCCCTCATCTTACTGTTTTTGAAAATATCGCCATTGTTCCCCGCTTATTGAAATGGGACCAGAAAAAAATTGTGCATAGAGTAGAAGAAATCATTGAATTAGTCACTTTAGACCAAAGCTTTGTTCAAAAATATCCACTTGAACTTTCAGGCGGTGAAAGACAGCGTGTCGGATTGGCAAGAGCACTTGCAGCCGAACCGGAAATACTTCTTATGGATGAACCTTTTGGTGCTATTGATCCTATAAACCGGCTAAAATTACAGGATTCTTTTTTGGAAATACAGGAAGAAATTAAAAAGACCATTGTATTTGTGACCCATGATATCAATGAAGCCATCAAAATGGGTGATAAAATTGCCATTATCGATAAAGGCAATTTGATCCAGTATGACGATGTTTCTCAAATACTCAGCAATCCGGCTAATGAATTTGTAGAAAATCTTTTAGGACAGGATAGAAATATTAAAGCCCTTTCCCTTAAAAAAGCAAAAGATTATGTCTTAAAAGACGGATTCATTACTGTTTTAGATACCGAAACCCATGAAACCATTGAGAAAAAAATGAAAGATAAAAATATTGAAATTGCCTTTGCTTTAGATAAAAATAATCACCTGAAAAGCCGTTTTGTGTTAGAAAAAGCAACTTCAAATAAAAGACAAAAGTTTATCCATAATCCGGCACCCTGGACTATTGAAAGACAAAACAATATCAATGAAACGCTTTCTAAAATGTTAGAAATTGGTGAAAATCAACTCCCGGTTGTAAATCGAAAAAAAGAATTTGTGGGAATCATAAAGTTAAGTAATATATTTGAAGAAGTAAAGAAAAAACATATCATTTCAGAGGGGAAAAATTAACCATTATGAATATTTTATCTTATTATATTAATAACTTTGCAAGAATAATATCTGCCCTTCAGGTGCACGTTTTAATCTTTTTGGTAGCTCTGACATTTTCTATAGTTATTGGAATGGCTATAAGTATTTTTGTCACCCAGAAAGACAGAAAGAAAATCGGAAGGATTATTCTTTCGATTATGGGTGCCGCTCAATCTGTTCCTTCTCTGGTTATTATTGCTCTGGTCTTTGCTTTTGTAGGAATAGGTATAAAGCCAGCCGTCATTGCACTAGTTGTATATGGTCTGGTTCCTATCATCTTCAATACGACTTCAGGGATCCTTAGTGTCCGCCCAAATATAATCGAGGCAGGCATAGGAATGGGTCTAACTCAAAATCAATTACTCTGGAGGGTAAAAATACCCATTGCTCTTCCAGTTATTATGGGAGGAATAAGAAGTTCAGCCACAATTATCATCGGTTCGGCAACCGTTGCTGCAGTCATTGGCGGCGGAGGCCTGGGAGATTTTATCTTCATTGGCCTCAGAATGCAAAAACCGGAAATGTTGATGTCCGGTGCGATTACTGTATCTTTACTGGCTATAATCGTAGACTATATTATGGCCAAAATAGAAAAAAAAGTAGTCTCTAAAGGATTACAAATTAAAAAAACTTAAGGAGGATGTTTTATGAGAAATCGAATAAGTATAATTATTATCTTTGTATTAGTTTTTTGTTTGGCTTTAGGCAGCTTGGCTGCAAGCGGAGCGGAAACGAAAAAAATTGTGGTGGGGGCAAAAGATTTTACTGAACAATATGTTTTAGGGAATTTAATGAGCCTATTGCTACAGGAAAATGGTTTTAAGGTAGAAGAAAAATTTGGAACAGCTGCCGCCATAACCAGAGCGGGATTAACCAGCGGACAAATTGACCTTATGCCTGATTATACAGGAACTGCCTGGGCAGCATATTTTAAACATACTGAAAAAATAAGCGACCCGATAGAACTTTTTAAAATAGTAAAAAAAGAAGACTTGGAAAAAAACAATATGGTGTGGCTGGGAAGAACCAGTTTTAATAATACCTACGCATTAGCCATTAAAAAAGATATGGTGGATGCCATGGGAACATCTATTTCCAGTTTAGCTGAATATGTGAATAAAGATCCCGAAAAAGTTCTTTTTGCGGTAAACCATACTTTCTACGAAAGAGAAGATGGTATTTTTGGAATGGCAGAAACTTACGGTATGAACATTTTGAGAAAAAATGTAAAAACTATGGATACCGGATTAACTTACGAAGCTATTGACAGAGATCAAGTTGATGTAGCTATGGTCTTTGGTACTGATGCTAAGCTTATAAAATTCGACTTACTGGTTTTGGAAGATGACAAAAGTTTCTTCCCTATCTACAATGTTTCAGTGGTAGTAAGGAAGGATGTTCTTGATAACTATCCTGAAATAGAGAAAATCATGCTTCCCATTACGGAATTAATCGATACAGAAACCATGATTGCATTGAATTATGAAGTCGATGGAGAGGGTAAACCTGCTAAAATGGTAGCAAGGGAATTCCTCAAAGAAAAAGGATTAATCAAGTAAAAGTTAGCTGGTTAGATAGTTACTTGGTTAGTTGGTTAAAGAAATATCTGAGCAAGAATTAAGATTTACGACATAATAAATTAACTATCAAATCAAATTATTGTAAGATTACTAGATCAACTAACCGAGTATAATATTTGTATCCAAAATTAAGGGGTTCGATAAATCGACAACCGATTGCAAAATTGCAAAAGACCTAGGCGGATTTATCCGCCCCCTTTATTTCAAAATATTAAATGTTTGGTTGGGTTTTAAAATTTTAATATTTTCGGGGTGGACACAAAATGAAAATTGGTATAATCTCTGACACGCATGATAATTTACCTCAGATAAAAAAAGCGGTGGAAATTTTCAACCAGGAAAAAGTTGAACTGGTTCTGCATGCTGGTGATTTTGTTTCTCCATTTACTTTTTTAGAGTTTAAAAATTTAAACTGCCCTCTAAGAGGAGTCTTCGGAAATAATGATGGAGATAAACTTTATCTCCGGGAAAAATTTAAGGGAATTGGAGAAATTATCCCAGCACCATATGAGACAAATATAGACCATAGAAATACAATTATGCTTCACAAAGAAAAATTAATAGATGCCCTGGCAGAAAGCCAGAAATACGATGTGATTTTATACGGCCATACTCACCGCACTGATTTGCGAAAAATCAGAAAGACTCTCATTGTAAATCCTGGGGAATGCGGAGGTTGGCTAACCGGGAAGAGTACCATCGCCCTGTTGGACTTGAAAACCTTAGAGGCAAAGATTATAGACTTAGCGGATAGCGTTTAGTAGGGGCACATAGCAACACGCCCTAATGATCTCTGAATTAAAGTAGGGGTTCGATTTATCGAACCCGTCTGAAAAATTAACAAATAATTCGGGGCGGATAAATCCGCCCCCTACAATAAACAAAAACTATACGCTATACGCTGTAACGCTAGGTTTTTTTATTAACAACTAATTCTATTCTCTCTCGCTTGCTTCTTCTAACAACTTCAAAGTCTGTTCCAGTTTCGTTAGTTCTTCTCCGTATTTACTCCAGTTACCTTCTCGAGCGAAGTTTTGAGCGCTTTCGTAATATCCTGCTGCTTCCTTAATTAAATCTTTAAGAGTTTTTTCTTCGCCAGTTACTATGGCTTCTTTTTCTTTGAAAGTTCTGGCAAAGAGCTTCCCTAAAGCCTCTTCCAAATTTTGTCCTATTACCACATCAGAACCATTGGAGACGATTACTCTCTTTAACTCGGGGATCTCTCCCGTTTCCGCTCGCAAATACAAAGGTTCAACATAAATAATCGATTTTTCTATAGGAATTACCAGCAGATTCCCCCGGATAACCGTAGAACCCTTCTGTCCCCATAGAGTTAATTGCTGAGAAATCTCTGAGTCCTGGTCGATCCTCGCTTCTATCTGCATCGGCCCATAGATTAGCTTTTCCTTGGGGAATTTATAAACTACCAAGTTGCCATATTCTGGCTGGTCATTTTTAGCAGCTAACCAGGCAATCATATTACTCTTGGTAGACGGAGTAAAGGGAGTCATTAAAATAAATTCTTCTCTATCGTGACCCGGGAGTTTGGTTATAATATAATACGGCTCCATTTTAATTTCATTTTCTGCATAAATTTCATTGGGGGTGTTCCAGTAATCTTCCTTATTATAAAATACATCGGGATCCATCATATGATAAGTAGAATAAAGCTCAGCCTGTACCTGAAAGAGGTCTTTGGGATAACGGATATGTTCCTTTAAATCCTCGGGCATCTGGTCAAAGTTCTTAAATAGTTGAGGGAATATATTTTGATATACTTTAACTAATGGGTCTTTCTGATCTACTATATAAAAATCCATAGTACCATTATAGGCATCAATGACTACTTTAACCGAATTTCTAATATAATTAAAGTAACCATTAAGAGGAGTAGAGTAAGGAGTAGAGTAAGGATAATTATTAGATATAGTATAGGCATCCTGTATCCAGAATAGCTTCCCTTCTTTGGAAACTACTATATAAGGATCGTTATCATAGCTGAGGAAAGGAGCTACCTTATTGACTCTCTTTTGAACATTACGATAGATCATAATCCGGCTATCCCGAGTAAAATTGGTGGTAAGTAAAATTTGAGGATTAGAATATTTTATAGAAAATAAAATCCTTCTCCACAAAGAAGATACTGTCAACCCGCCACTACCCACATAAGTACTATAGACATTTTCGTCTCCTTTTGGATAATCGAACTCTTTGGCTTTAGTCTTAACGATTACATACCCTTCGGTTATTTCTCCATAATATATTTCTGGTCGGGTAATGGTCAGGTCTACACTGGAAACCGGAGGAATATCTTTAATTAATAAATAAGGAAGGCCTTCTCCGCTAATCTTATTAACCGGGTTTACCACCACTCCATAGCCATGAGTATAAACCAATTTCTCATTAACCCAGGTTCTGGCTTGTTCTGGTATTTTTGCTGAGTTTAATTCGCGGGGAGAGACCATCACCTGTTGATAGTTTCCGTTAAAATAATAACGGTCCATATCCACACTATTAAAATCATAATATAACCTGATGGCTTGAATCTGTTTTAAAGTCTGTTTTATAGGTCTCCAATCCCAGAGTGGGATATTTCCAATCGTCTCTTTATTTTTTTCAATATCTTCGAAGCTTATTCCTTCTTTTACCGGAAATTCCTCCTCTTTAATCTTATCTAAACCGTAGGCTAATCGAGTAGCTTCAATATTATTTAATATATAAGGCCTCTCCTTGCTGCTTTCATTAGGTAAGACTACCGCCTTCCGTATAATCTCGGGATAAATTCCTCCCAGCAAGATAGAGACAGCAACCAATACCGCCAACCCCAAAACTGGCATTTTCCAATTTTCTTTCCTTGCAGTTGCAAAAAATAGTGCTGCACAAATCAAAGCTACAACCATTAGAACTCTCAAGGCCAAAAGATTGGCGTGGATTTCTGTATAACCCGCTCCAAAAATAACCCCCTGAGTAGAGTAGAGAATTTTAAAGGCATTTAACCAATACTGCCAGGACTTTAAAATTAATATTAAACCGATTAACAAAGACAGGTGCACCTTAACTGGGGTTTCAATAATAAGTTTTTTATATTCATATTTTACTGCTTTTTTCATAATATAAATAGCACCTACTACAACAGTAATAATAGTAAGAGCAAAGGATAACCAGTTTCTAATGAATTCCCAGAAAGGAAGACTGAACATGTAAAAACCGATATCCCGATTAAAGATGGGATCGGCTATTCCAAAGGAAGTTCGGTTTAAATATATTAAGATTTTTTCCCAGCTGGAGCCTTCGGAGAATCCCATAAATAGCGCCACAATCAGGGAAAACCATAAAACAAACTTTTTATTTACTTGAATATTTTGCAGACTTTTATATAGTTGAATCTCCGGCCTTTCAAACTCATCCTGGCTTATTTCCACTTTAAATTCAGGGGCAAAACGTCGAGCAAAAGAAAGATTTATAAAAGATAATATAAAAAATACTGCAGCAAAAAACAGCATAACTACCCCTTTGGTCAGCAGTATCTTCCAAAAAACGGTAATATATTGTACTGACTTAAACCATACTATATCAATATAAATTGAGGCAATCGCCCCTACAATTATTACAACTAAAAAGATTATACCAATAATTATCCATTTTAAATTTTTTGCTTTATCTGCCATTTTTTCCCTCCAACTTTTATTTTTTATACCTATATTATATCATCTTAGGCCAACATTGCAATAAATGAAAAAAGTTAACCAAAGGTGTCAGGCACCTTTTGGCAACTTTTTAAAATAAATCCTTATAACTTTTAAGTTTAAAAAGAGATTCTGTGTTTTTTATTGCCTTTACGACTGCCCGAGCCATAACTTCGGCAGCGATTGCCCCCACTACATTCACCCCGGCCTCTATCTCACCG
>JBBRDV010000060.1:0-8529 GCA_038203565.1 Atribacterota bacterium | reverse complement strand
AGCAATCCCCATTAAATTTGTTACATCCTTTATTGCTTCCTGGATATCAAATTCAGACAAATTTTGATTAGACATTTTCTCAATTCCTCCTTGAATTAATTTTTTAATTCTCCAATTGACCAATAAAATTAGTTAGCTAGTTAGTTGGTTTATTGGTTAATTAGTTTTATATTTATTCGTTAACAACCGCTAACCAGATAACCAACTAACAAATCTTCTTTTTTTCTTTCTTTTCTTCACTATATACTATTAGTTCATATGCCCCCATTACTATATACTATTTTCTAAACGATGCACGCTCCATGCTAGAATACGAGATACGATTCACGGAATACGAGATACAAATTTATTATACTATCCAATTATTTGATAATCAATAACCTGGAAAGTAGAAAGGCTCTTATTAGTAGTCAATAACCATTCCACTTCTATGGGGACAGAAAAATCAGGCTGCAGCCTCCCCTTTTCTAACCAATATCGAGAACGTTGATTATTAAATTGCCCTTTATTGGCCTTAACAATTAATTTAATTGGCTTATCTAAAAACTCAATTTTTTCTAAAGTTTCCACTTTTTTTAATACATCTATAATTTTTTCCTTCAATTTTTCTTCAGGTAAAGGAGATACATTTACTAACCCTATATTCATATTTAAGGTCCCAATAATTTTCACGTTCGCTAAAATAGATTCGTACCCCTCTTCTTCTAAAACACTTAATAGCAACTCATTAGTTTCTACTGCTGCCTTACCATGATAATGAGGAACCGCTAAAGGTTTAAGTAGATGTTTCAATTTACAACCTTCTCTAAATTTACTTTCCCCTATCTGTAAGATTTTTATACCAAAATAATCAGCAATTTTTCGGATTTCCTCCTTGTTTAACTCTAAAAGAGGAGCATAAAAACCGTCATATAATTTTAAACCCCTCTTCCCCCAGGTATCACTCTGATTCGAACCAGTCAGTACCATTCTTCCTTGGGCTTCCCTCTTAACTCTTCCCAATTTAGCTATCCTGGTACACTCATTACAGGCCGGTCCCTTCTTTAAAACTCTTTCTTGTTCTCTCTTTCCCTGAACAATCTTTAGTATCAAATCTAAAGCCTTACTGATATCTTGAATATTTCTCAAACCCTTACTGTAGCTGTATTCTTCAAAACTGACCGTAATCGCTTCAACTTTTTCTCTCCCTAAGGCCTGGATGGCTAAAGCAGAAACTACTGTGCTATCTAATCCACCCGAAAAAGATACTACAATCTCTTCTCCCTGGCTGACCTTCCCAATCTCTTCTAATATATTATTAATTTCATCTTTTATATTAACCATTATCCCAACCAAATATTTTTCTTCTGGTTATTCTTATTTTACTTACAAAAAAGATCAAGGTAAATTATAAACACTATTACAATTCCTTGACCTTTAATATTGACTAAAACTATCTTTAATTAATAATCTATCAATTATATTTTTTCCGAATATTCCTTAAAAGAAATACTTTTATACCACCCTTCACCGACGTAATTTAATACTGGAATGAACTGCTCGGTTGTTACATATCCTGGTAAAGGAGCTACTCGGCTATGATTACTTTCTAAAAACCAGGTAGTAGGATAACCAGAAACCTGATATGATTTAGCCAATTCTCTTTCGGTAATCTCTTTCCCATTTTCAATCACTTTATTATCCGACTCAGCATTTACCCTAACAACTACAAAATTTTCATTTAAGATTTTTTTTACTTCTTCCTTGGAATAAGTTTCCTTGTCCATTTTTTTACAATAACCACACCAATCGGTGTAAAAATCAATTAAAACATATTTGTTTTCTTTTTCAGCCAGAGCCAATCCCTCATTATAAGATAACCAGTTAAGAGCTAATGGTTTGGCCTCCTCTACTGCCTCTGCATTCTGTTCGTCTATTTTAAAATATGATTTTAGTCCGAAAAAAAATATTATTACCAATAGAATTATTAAAACCATTATTTTATCTCTTTTTGTGGAAAAAATCTTCATTTTTACTTCAAACCTCTTCAATTTTTATTTAAATTTATTTTTTATAAATTTGTAAATTTTGCATAATTTTAATTTTCAAAGACAATTATTTTTTACTTAATAAAATAAGTTACCATCCACTGAAAATTATCAGTAAGGATTAAACCGCCGATCAATATCAGTAATACTCCTCCAACTAACTCAATAGTTTTAAAGTACTTTTTAATTTTACTGGAAAATGAATAAAACTTATTGATAGCCAGGGCAGTCAATAAAAAAGGAATTCCTAAGCCGGCTGAATAAATAGTAAGCAATAAAATGCCCTGATAAACCGTCTCCTGAGCCCCAGCGTAAATTAATATTCCAGCCAAAATAGGTCCCACACAGGGAGTCCAGCCAAAAGCAAAAGCCAGTCCCATTAAAAAGGGACCTACCATAATGTTAACTGGTCTAGTCTTAGTATAAACCCTTTTTTCATAATCTAAAAATTTTATTCTATACAGACCTGACATATGTATCCCGAAAATGATAATTATAATTCCCCCTATTTTCTTTAAAATAAAAGATTTCTCTAATAAAAAACTACCTAAAAAAGTAGCGGTAGCACCTAAAAGAATAAATATTAAAGAAAACCCGAGAATAAAAAATAAAGAACTTACAATTATGGTATTCTTATTTTGTTTTTCCCCTTTTTCTATATCCTCTAAAGATATCCCTGAAACAAAGGAGATATACCCTGGCACTAAGGGTAAAACACAGGGAGAAACGAATGAGAAAAGGCCGGCTACAAAAGCTGCCACTAAGGAAACTTCATTCACACTTAATGTTGTCATTATACAAGAACCTCTTAAATCAGTTTATAGTTATTATTTCTTGGCCTTAGATTTTTTCTTATAATCTTCGATGGCTTTAGATAAACCATCAGCCGCTAAATTAGAACAATGCATTTTAATGGGTGGAAGTCCACCTAAGGCCTCAGCAACAGCTTTGTTAGAAATTTTTAAAGCCTCATCAATCTCTTTTCCCTTGACCATCTCGGTAATCATACTGCTGGTAGCAATAGCTGCTCCGCAGCCGAAAGTTTTAAATTTACAATCTATTATCTTACCATCTTTTACTTTTATATAAATTTTCATAATATCCCCACAAACAGGATTTCCTACTTCTCCTATACCATCTGCATCTTTAATCTCTCCTACATTATGAGGGTTTTTAAAATGTTCCATTACTTTATCACTATACATGCTCATGCAGTTATTCTCCTTATTAATTCCGATCTTACGATTAGCGGGCTCGATAAATCGAGCCCCTATAAATTAATTATCACGGGCAGACACAAGGTCTGCCCCTACTAACGACTAATTCAGCCCTTCCCAATTCCCCTGAAAAGGAGAAAGAGCTCTTAATTTCTCAATAATCCCCGGCAATATATCTATCACATAATCTATTTCTTCCTCTGTATTATCTTTCCCCAGAGTTAATCTTAAAGAACCGTGGGCTATCTCAGGAGGAAGCCCGATAGCCAATAATACATGTGATGCTGTTAAGGAACCAGAAGTGCAGGCTGAACCACTGGAAGCGGCAACACCTTCCATATCTAAACTTAACAACATCGATTCACCTTCAATAAATTCAAAGCAAAAATTTGCATTTCCTGGCAACCTTTTTGTAGGATGGCCGTTTAAATAAGCATGATCTATCTTTTCTGTAATCCCTTTAATTAATTTATCTCTCAATTTCATTACTTCGACCTCTTTACCCTGTACCAACCTCTTCTCTGCCAACTCAGCAGCTTTACCCAACCCAGCTATTCCCGCCACATTCTCAGTACCGGCTCTTCTATTTTTTTCCTGAGCACCGCCGTCTATTAAATTGACTATCCTGGTCCCCTTCCTTAAGTACAGCGCTCCCACACCATTAGGACCGTAAAATTTATGTCCGGACATTGACAACATATCAACTCCTAAATCATTGACATCTATAGGAATATGCCCGATAGTTTGTACTGAATCAGTGTGAAAATATACTCCTGCTTTTTTTACTACCTTACTGATTTCTTTAATCGGTTCGATAGTGCCAATCTCGTTGTTAGCATGCATAATAGTTACTAATATCGTCTTGCCAGTAATCGCTTTTTTTACATCTTCAGAGTCTATCAGGCCATATTTATCAACCGGTAAATAAGTAACCCTAAACCCTTGTTTCTCTAAAAACTGACAGGAATGCAGTACAGCATGGTGTTCTATCTTCGAAGTAATAATATGATTCCCTTTTTTCTGATTAGCCCAGGCTATTCCTTTTACAGCATAATTGTCTGCCTCTGTCCCTCCGGCGGTGAAAACAATTTCTGAAGGATTTGCTCCGATTAAATGAGCTATCTTTTCTCTGGCTTCTTCTACTGCCTTTCTTGCTTCCTGTCCAAAGGAATGTATACTATTAGGATTTCCATATTTTAAAGTGAAATAGGGTTCCATCACCTTAACTACCTCTACATCAGCAGAGGTAGTCGCTGCATGATCCATATAAATCCTTTTCATAAAACCACTTTTCTCCTTTTCCGCCCTTTTAGATACCAGCGTGAAAAAATTATATTATATATGAGTAATTTTGTCAACTTTTCTTTATTTGATCGGGATACGATTCACAAGATACGAGATACGAATTCGGCTTCTTTTTTCTATTTTCTTAACCAGCTAACCAGGCAACTAACCGATTAACTAATTATATACTCATTTATATAAACTTAAAAACCCGGCCTAAAATAAATCCTAATAATATTCCGACAAGAAAAACAGTAGTTAACACCCGGGCATTGGCTACTTGTTTGTACCCCTTAACTCTAATTAATGTCAAAACAACCAGATAAGCTACCCCATTTATAGTAATAAAGAAAGGCCAGACTATTACTTTAGCTACAATCGGCCCTATATAGGGAATTGATTGGATCATAAATATAGCTTGAGAAAAAATTTGTCTTGCTACCTCCATAAAAATGCCCAATAAGGCTACAATTGCCGTACTTAATATTTTATCAACCCCAAAATAAGTTAGCACATAAAAAACCGATATCATTATTAATATGGTTACAGCAATTTCTAAATTTTCTTTAAACTTTGGTTTCTTCAGTTTAGGCTTAAAATCTTTACTCACCTTATAAAATTCTTTTACTTCCCCTTTTCCAAAATATATTTAAAAATTTATTCCTACTTATCGCACCTTAGTAAATTATAATATAAAAACCAATGAAATGAAAAATATTTTTAATCTTACTTTCTCTTTATAATTTTTCTTTCCTGATATAGTTCATGAATATTAAAGTAAATCCTCTATTTTTTATTATTTAATTGGAAGTTTTTACTATCCCCTGATACCGAAAGAATTGAATTCTTCCCTGTATTTTTCCCATTCTACGTCTACTTTTTCTACCATTGCACTCCCCGGTCCCTGATAACACCAATCTATTAGTTCTGTAACTCTATCTTTTTCCCCTTCCATAACTATCTCTACCTTACCATCCCAACAATTCCTAACCCATCCCTTTATTTCTAAACTTTGGGCAATATCCTGGGTATAATAACGAAAAGCTACTCCCTGTACTCTTCCAGAAATTAGAAGATGGGCTCTTATTTTTTTGGTATTTTTTTCCATATTTATATTATCCTTTTATTTTATATTATTATTTTACTCCAAAACGAAAAAATTAAAAGAAAAAATTTATATTTTTAATTTCTCTCATCTTTGAGAGTACACCACTTTATAAATAAGGATGATTAAGATATAATAATTTACAAAAAGCAAAGCGATATAAAGAGGTGAGAGTCAATTTTAAATTTCGTTTTATTTCTTCTAACTATAATTTCTTGTTTTTTTGTAGGTGGTATTTGGTATGCCCTATTTTTAATCACTATTCTACTTGCTCACGAACTAGGACATTTTTTTATTAGCAGAAGATACGGGGTAGAAGTCACTCTTCCCCTTTTTATCCCCTTCCCTTTTTCTCCTTTTGGTACTTTAGGGGCAGTTATCAAAATGAAAGGGATTATGCCTAACCGTAAAGCTTTATTTGACATCGGGATAGCTGGACCTTTTGTAGGTTTGGTCCTCACTATCCCTACTATAATAATCGGGCTTAAATTATCAGAAGTAGCAGTAATTTCAGAAATTGAGGGACCGGTTATACCTCTGGGAAGTTCCATACTATTCTCATTTATAGAAAAAATTATGTTCGGATATCTTCCAGAAAGCCAGGATATAATTCTGCATCCCATAGCCTATGCCGGTTGGGTAGGATTGTTTGTAACTGCTTTAAATCTCCTTCCTGTTGGACAGTTAGATGGCGGACACATAATTTATTCCCTATTCGGTAAAAATAGTAAAATTACTTATTATATAACCCTGGGTATTTTAGGCCTTATCTGTGTATTTGTTAATCCAGCGTGGACCTTATTATTTGTCTTACTCCTTATATTTGGATTTAATCACCCTCCACCATTAGATGATGATACTCCTTTAGATAAAAAAAGAAAAATATTAGGAATCTGCGCCTTAATTTTCTGTATCTTATCTTTTACTCCTGTACCCTTTCAAATATAATAAAAAATCGATTTATATTTATAATATTTACAATTTACTGAAATAAATAAATTTTGCCTTAACTCTTTCATAAAAATTGCTAAAAACTTATCCAATAAAACTGTCAATAGTCAGTGAAAATGTCCCCCTAAAGGTAGTAAATCAGTCAGTGAAAATGTCCCCTTTGGGGCTAAAAGCTAGAAACAAAAAACCTGGTTAGCCTTTTCTAAAGGCGGATTACTTTAAATTAAATTAACTCATCCCATCCGGGATCTGCCAGGGAAAAAGAGTGTCCCCTGGCAGATATACTATCTACTCCCAACCTTTGGGGTCATAGATAGCGGCAACAAGTTCCCGATCACTTTCTTCGTAAGTAAAATGTTCTACCCCGTTTCTCCAGGGATGGTCATCTTTAACCTTTATAATCCTTTTAACCCTGTCTTTCTTGGGTATAACCCTAACAGGCCTAACCGTCTTTCTTACTTGATAAACACTACCTTTATATTCTGCCCGCATACCGAATCTAGGGCTGGTCAATACGGTAATAACTGCTTTATTAGGTAAGGGTACTATCTGGTTATTTTTACTTAAACAGTAGATTTGTCCTCCAAAAGAAAAAGTAGAACCCTGGCTGGCTTTGCGAATCTCTTTCCTACACAGTATATAATCTATATTAATATGTTTCTCTCTGCCTGTGCGCCTGCCTGTGCGTTGCACGCAGACAGGTTGCACGCAGACAGGTAAAGGCCGGTAAGCAGACTGTGGCACTCGGGGGACTACCGCAAAATGAGCATTGAATCTTTTGATAAATCCCGGAAGGAAGGCATTCGCTTCTTTAATAGATTTAATACCAGCAAGACGCAGCTCCAGGACCAATCGATCCTGCAAGGTTTCCCATAACCTTTCGATACGACCTTTAGCCTGGGGAGAGTAAGCATAAATAATCCCCACGGAAAGTTCCTGCATAGCCCTACTAAACTGGGTATAAGCCAAAGTTTTACCTTCCAGTTCATCATAAATGGTAAGTCTGGCATTACTGGGTGCCTTAAATATAGTATGCCGGTCCACATAAACACTAACCGCTATACCATATTCTAAAATGGTCTGTCTTTTAACCTCAAAATAACCATTTAAACATTCATTTTCACAAAAATAAAGGCCGGTTATATTCCCTCTGGCATCATCTATCGCCCCATGCAAAGAACATTTTATACCGGGTATCCATTCATAAGGAGAGGCATCCATTTGCAATAAAAGCCCCTCTTGAGGCTTACGTTCTCTCGTGCGGTGAGGTTTAGGCGGCCTGTGTTTTCTGGGACTTTTAATGCCTTTGGCTTTAAGGATTCTGGATACAGAAGACTGACTAATAGTAATCCCTTCACGTTCTTCTAAAAGTTCTGCAAGATGGGTATAATTTACCCCTTTATATTTATTTCTAACAAGAGAAACAATTTCCTCTCTTATCTTACCAGGGATAGTATGCTTAGGTTTACGGCCTCTATTTTTATGGATAACAAACACCTCGCCATCTTTTTTAACACCTGCCTTTAGACGTTTTATCTGGCGTTCGCTGAGACTTAAAACCTCTGCAGCATCCCTGCTGGTCATCTTATCCTCGATTAAGGATTTGATGACATAAACTCTTACTAATTCTTTTTTGGTCATTAGATATCTCACCTTTTCCATAGTGACATTATTACTGATTAATTTTAAGGTGACAATATCACAGATTAATTACAAACTTATCCAATAAAACTTGACAATTATAGTCGTGCATGGTAAGATTTTTTCAAAATTGAATATTATATTGGGAGTATACCTAGGGTTCCGTTTTTTGAAGAAGTCTGGACCGAGCGGTATAAAGCATTTATTTATAAATGTCACACTTTTAGGAAAAAAGCCTGAAGGATAGGTTCCATAAATTTGAACCAATTCTTTAGGCTTTTTTTAAATAAAGGTCGAATTACAC
>JBBRDV010000059.1:0-8798 GCA_038203565.1 Atribacterota bacterium | reverse complement strand
TTCCTGGTTTTTAAGACCGTATCAGCCTGAAGTAATGAGGGATAAAGTATCAGCACCATTGGCAGCTACTTATCAAACCGAAGCATTTAAAAAAGAAGCGGGGGCATTAGAAGAACCAGTAGAATCAGAGATGAAATATGCCACTGCCGAAGAAAAAGGCATTGCTATCATCTATCATCTCCCTTCCAAGGTAAGTGTAAAATCTGATAAGTCTGAACATAAATTCCCCATTTCTTCGCAAATTTTACCCGCCGAATTTGAATATTCAAGTTATCCTCGGGTTAGTCCGTTTGCTTATCTTGGTTCCCGGGTTACCAACAGTGAAGGTCTTCAATTACTCGCTGGCCGGGTAAATATATTCTTAGAAGAAGATTTTGTAGGATTTTCCGGCATTAATAATATTGCACCCAGCGAGGAGTTTGATCTGTATTTAGGCATTGACGAAAATGTTAAGGTAAAAAGAGAACTTTTAGAAAAGAAAGTTGATGAAACCTTGATAGCCGGGATCCCCTCCCGAACCAAGAAAACGGTTTTTAAATATAAACTTACTGTAGAGAACTACAAGTCTAAAAAAATTAAAGTAAAGTTATACGAAGCCATGCCTGTTTCCGAAGATGACCGTATTAAAATAAAGATAGATGAGATAAGTCTCAAGCCAGGAATAGAAGACTGGGAAGACCGAAAAGGGATCTGGTTATGGGAATTAGCATTAGATCCTCAGCAAAAACAGGAAATATTTTATACTTTTACCGTAGAACATCCCCGGGATATGCAAGTAGAAGGGTTGTAAAGAGAGGTGATAGGGTTAGTAGTTCTATTTCGAGTAAAGCTTTTAGTATGAATTAAAATTAAAAAAAGAGTTCAAGGAGGAGTCATATGTTCAGGACAAATAAGAAAATATTAATAGGAATTATTATTATCTGCTTAACATTATTTCTTGGCAGCACTTGTGTGGCTGGGATGAGTGTACAGGAAGTGATTAGTAATTTGCAAAAAACTTATGAAAAGCAGATGAAGGGAATTAATGATTATACTATCGTTCAAAAGGGTACCGGAGGAATGGCTGCCATGGTTGGAGAGACGACTGTCTATTATAAGAAGGCAAAAGTGGATGGAGAAGAAATTTATAAGACTCGTACTGAATCACAACCAATGGGAATGGCCATGGTTTCGATCTATGATGGAAATTACATTTGGTCAAAAAATCCGATGACCGGGGAGATTGAGAAAAAAACAGCTGAATATAATCCAGGAGAAATGTGGAAAAATTTAAACCCCAATGAAGCCCAGTATTTAGGTGAGGAAGAGATTAATGGAGAGAAAACTTATATTTTACAAGTTGATAATGTTCTTCAATTGATGGGAAACCAGCAAGCTATGTCTTCGCAGGGAGGACAATCGGAAGGGTCTGCTGAGGCTAAGGGGAAATTATGGATTAGCAGTAAGACCTGGATGCCTGTTCGGATGCTTATGGAAATGAAAGCAAGTTCAGGGGGAGGAGCGAAGGGAATGGCTATGAATACGAAAGTGACTATAGATTTTACTGACTACCGGCAAGTTGGCACTATGTTTCATCCCTATCAGTTGATTATGAACACGGCAATGGAAATGGATACCTCCGGTTTAAGTGAGGAAGAAAAAAAGGAACAAGAACAAGCGATGCAGATGATGCAGTCAATGATGTCGGGAATGGGTTCTTTTACCATGGAAACTGTTGATGTAAAAGTTAATGCCGGTCTTTCTGATGATCTTTTCGATGGAAGTAAACTGGAATAATCGGTCAGGAGAAGAGTGTGTAATAAAAATATTTTCTGATATTGAAAGAAAGTTCCTTCACCTTGCGTATAAATAAGTGAATGACAAAAAAATTGTCAGCAAAAAAATTTTAAGGAGGAACGAAGAGAATGAAAAGTAAAAGAATTTTTAAAGCAGGAACAATCCTGCTGGTCTTGGCACTGGCAGTAGGAATTTTCGCAGCTTTAGCTTTAGCAGATGGTAATGGATTAAAAGGAAAAGGGAATTCTAACCAGGGACAAAACCAAAATTGTGAAGACTGTACAGGTAGCCCAAATAATGGAATAAATGCTGGAATGGGCAACAGCAAAGACGCACCTGATGAGGATGGAGACGGTATCCCTAACGGACAGGATCCGGATTATATACTGCATGAGTGTGATGAAGAATGTGATGGTACCTGTGATGGTGTACCCCAGGGGAATGGTTGGAAAAGAAATTCTTCAGATAATATTTCCGGATTGCAGGTTCATGTAAGTGGAATGGAAATGAAGATTATGACCATTGCAAAGATTGCTAATCTTTGGGGAGTGGATGCCAATCAACTATTAGAAAAAATCAAGAACGAATTTAAACTTACTCAAGAGTATAATATTAATAACACCTTGGATGATTTAAGGGGAGAATATAGATTTTCGCCTTATCAGATAATGGAAATTGTAGAAAAAATTAAAACAGCATCAGTCGAATAAATTTTAAACGAGTAAAATAAATAACTAGTTTCAATTAACAAAAAATAGCTCCCTTGCTGATAAGAGTGAGGGAGTATTTTTTTTGTTGAAAAAATATTTTAAAATAAATTGACAATATGATACAATTATAGTATCATATTGTCAATAGAAGATTCAGAAATTATATAAAAGAGAAATTGTTATCAAGATTAAAAAATTAGAGGGGAATGGATAAGTGAAATTAATTACCCGAAATACCGACTATGCGGTAAGGGCTCTTTGCTGTATTGCCGAAAAAAAAGAAAAAATAATTTCGACTGACCGATTGGTTAAATCTTTAGATATTCCTCGTTCTTTTTTAAGGAAAATACTACAAATTTTAACGAAAGAAGAATTACTTCATTCATCTAAGGGTAAAGATGGCGGTTTTTCTTTAGCTGTATCTCCGGAAAAAATAACCTTAATTGAGGTAATGAAAATATTTCAGGGATCGATAAGATTAAGCGAGCATAAATTTAAAAAAAGTGATTGCCCCCATATAAAAAATTGTTTATTAAAGAAAAAGATAGATGAGATTGAAAAAGAGGTTATTAAAAAATTAAAAGCTATAACCATCTTATCAATAATAAAAAAAAAGGAGGTAAAGGTAAATGACCAAGAAGTTAGAGATCTACAAATGTGAGGTTTGCGGAAACATTATTGAGGTGCTTCACGAAGGGATAGGTGCTTTAGTCTGTTGCGGGCAGGAAATGAAGCTGATGAAAGAGCAGACTGCCGATCAGACTACCGAAAAACATGTGCCGGTAACAGAGAAGATTCCTACAGGAATTAAGGCGGTAGTTGGTTCAACCCCACATCCCATGGAAGAGAAACATTATATTGAATGGATCCAAGTAGTTACCGAAAAAGGTAATTCCCGAAAATTTTTAAAGCCGGGGGATAAACCGGAATCCTTCTTTAAAGATGTGGAAGGATTGAAAAAGATCAGAGAATATTGCAATGTCCATGATTTATGGGAACATCAAGAAGGTAAGTAATACTGGAATCGTAGGGGCGTATTATGCGAAACGCCCCTACGATTAAATTCTTAGTGATTCAAAGGGAGAATGAGCAAATGGATTTAACAGCACTTTACAATATCAGTTATGGTATTTACATTGTCAGTTCGAAAAAAGTAGACCGTATAAACGGACAGATTGCCAATACAGTTTTTCAAACTACTTCCGAGCCGGCTACTATAGCAGTCAGTATTAATAAAAAAAATTTAACCCATGAATATATTAGTGAAAGTAAAATCTTCACCGTGTCAGTTTTAGAACAGGAAACCGATATGAAATTTATCGGAAGATTCGGTTTTAGATCGGGAAGAGATGAAGACAAATTTACGGGAATAAATTATAAGATCGGGGTAACCGGCGCTCCCATAGTCACAGATAATAGTTTAGCTTATATGGAGATTGAGGTAATTATGGAAATGGATGCGGGGACCCATACTCTATTTTTAGGGAAAATTGTTGAAGCAGAAAATATTAAAAAGGGAATACCATTGACCTATGATTATTATCATCAAATAAAGAAAGGTGTCTCTCCCAAGAACGCACCTACTTATATTTCGAAAGAGGAAAAAGCGGAAAAAGAAATAAATAAATAAAGAAAGGAGTTAGAAAAAATGGCTCAATTTAAATGTACGGTTTGTGGATATATTTATGAACCTGAAAAAGGCGATCCCGAATCCGGGGTAAATCCAGGAACTTCTTTTGAAGATCTGCCCGACGATTGGGTATGCCCGGTGTGTGGTGCTGGCAAAGATGATTTTGAGGAGGTGAGTTAGAAATGGCTGTAAAAAAAATAAAAAAAGATATCTACTGGGTAGGGGCGATTGATTGGGATAGAAGGCTATTTGATGAACTCATCCCTCTCCCCGAAGGGACAAGTTACAATGCTTACCTGGTAAAAGGGTTGGAGAAGACCGCTTTAATTGATACGGTTGACCCGACCAAGGAAGATGATCTATTAGACAATTTAGATGATTTGGAAATAGAGCATCTGGATTATATAGTAGTAAATCATGCCGAACAGGACCATTCCGGGTCGCTTCCTCTCATGTTAGAACTATTTCCGAAAGCGAAGATAATTACCAATGAGAAATGTAAAAATATGTTGTTAGAACATCTTCTTATCGAGGAAGATAGAATGGTCACCGTCAAGGATAATGATAGTCTTTCTTTGGGAGGAAAAACTTTAAGATTTATATTCACTCCCTGGACGCATTGGCCGGAGACTATGGTAACTTATTTAGAAGAAGATAAGATTTTGTTCAGTTGTGATTTATTCGGAGCCCACCTGGCGGAAAGTAATTTATGGGTAAATAACGAGTCTAAAGTTTACTTTTCGGCTAAACGTTATTATGCTGAAATTATGATGCCTTTCCGCAGTAATATCAAAAAACACTTAGAGAGATTAAAAGAATTAGAGATTAAAGTTATTGCCCCCAGTCACGGCCAGATCTATTCCCATCCGGAATTTATTTTGTCAGCTTATAGAGAATGGATATCGGATGAGGTGGAGAATGAAGTCATTATCCCCTATGTTTCTATGCACGGCAGTGTCGAAGAGATGGTATACATCTTAAGCGAAGAATTGATCAGAAAGGGGATAACTGTAAAATTATTTAATCTTTCCAGGACCGATATAGGTGAATTAGCGGTAGCTTTAGTCGATGCCGCTACCCTGGTCATTGCCTCACCTACGGTTTTGACCGGCGCGCATCCCCTGGTCGTCTCGGCAGTTTATCTGGCGAATGCCTTAAGACCAAAATTAAGATATGCCTCGGTTATCGGTTCTTACGGATGGGGAGGAAAGATGCTGGAAGATATTAGTGCAATGATCGGTAATTTAAAAGTAGAGGTCCTTTCTCCGGTGATAATAAAGGGCTACCCTAAAGAAGAAGATTATCATTCTTTAATAAAACTAGCCGGTGAAATAGTAAAAAAACATAAAGATTTATAAGTGATTATATTATTTTGAGAAAAGTATTATAGGAGGATGAAAGATGAAAGATCTAAAAGGAACAAAAACCGAAAAAAATTTAATGGAAGCCTTTGCCGGAGAATCCCAGGCCAGAAATAAATATACCTACTTCGCTGCTCAGGCCAAAAAAGAAGGGTATGAACAGATTGCTGCCATTTTTTTAGAAACAGCTGAAAACGAAAAGGAACATGCCAAGCTTCATTTTAAGGAATTGGGAGAAATCGGAAGTACTATGGATAATTTAAAAGCAGCAGCAGCCGGGGAAAATTTCGAATGGACAGAAATGTATCTGCGCATGGCCAAAGAAGCAAAAGAAGAAGGGTTTGATAAGATTGCTAAGATGTTTGAGGGGATTGCCGCCATTGAAAAAGGACATGAGGAGCGTTATAAGAAGCTTCTTAAAAATATAGAAGATTGTCAAGTTTTTAAAAAAGAAGGAAAAACTTTCTGGAAATGCCGAAATTGCGGCAATATCTATGAAGGAGTTGAAGCACCCGAAATTTGCCCGGTATGCAAGCATCCCCGGGCTTATTATGAATTAAAAGATAAAAATTATTAAATTGAACCGCCATCAAAGACAGGCAAAAATATTTTACCATTTAGAGAGGATAGATATAAATATGGTCCAAGAAAAGAAAACCTTAAAAGAGAGAGTAGAAATTGCTTTAGAAAAGATCAAGCCGGCACTTCAGGCTGACGGAGGGAATGTGGAATTGGTAGAAGTTACTCCCGAGGGAATAGTAAAAGTTAAATTAACCGGTGCCTGCTATGGCTGCCCGATGAGTCAGATGACTTTAAAGATGGGTATTGGCAAGGCCTTAAAAAAGGAAGTTCCGGAAGTGAAGGATGTGGTTGAAGTATAGAACTTTCTACAATATCTTATTTCTTTTTCGCAAGTCAAAAAAACCTTCTAATTCATATGGATACAAGTAAGATTATTTGTCATTTCTTTTCTTTTTTACTAAAGTATATTATAATGAGAGAAAATTATTTGCTGTTTTCTATATTATATTTAGGAGGATTTATTATGAAGAGATATTTTTTGTATGTTCTGTTCTGTATGTTGCTATTTTCCTTCCACTTTGTTTCAATGGCTGAGGATTCTCTTACAGAAGCCGATGCACTTTTTAATACAAGGGAGGTAGACAACATGCTAGCCTCTATTCCTTTATATGTTAAGGCAGTGGAAGCTAATCCGGAGAGTTATGAAGCCAATTGGAAATGTGCCCGCGCCTATCGGGAGTATGCCGATTATAACCTTGAGCATGAATTGGAAGGGTGGAAAGACATTTGTAAAGAATATGGGAAAAAAGGAATGGAGTATGCAGAAAAAGCCAAGCAACTTGAACCCGAAAAAATAGAGGGGCACTATTATTATGGTTTGAGTGCAGCCACTTACTCTGACGGCATTAGTATCCTTAAAGCCCTATCAGAAGGATTAAAAGGAAGCACTCAAGAAGCTTTTTATAAAGCGTATGATATAGACAAAATGTATGACATAGGGGGTCCGATGTTGGCGATAGGACGTTTCTGGCATCAACTTCCCTTCCCTTTAAAGAATAAAAAGAGAGCAGAAAAATACCTTGCAGAACATCATCAATACTTTCCTGACGATCCTGAAGGTTTGGTTTATTACGCAGAATTGCTGATAGATGCAAGAAAAAAGAAAGAGGCAATACCTTTACTTGAGAAGGCAATTGCCGGTAATGAACCCTTCTACGGTAAATGGGCTCAAAGATTATTAGATGATTTATAAAAGATAAAAAAAGAGGGGGGATTCTCTTCCCACTCTATCCCCCCTCACCTTGATTAATTGACAAGGATATCAGCTGAAGTATATTATAATAAAACCATGTTAATTAAATTCATTATTTCTTACTACCAGAAAGCCCCCCTTAAGATGTTATTTGGATTTCTTATGCTGGTGGCAGTGGATATTGCCCAGCTTATTTCTCCCCTTATAGTTCAACGAGCAATAGATTATATTATTGCTACTTACGCCGCTGCTGGAAATAATTATTCTTATCTCGGAAAATTTACTCTCTTGATCTTTGCCCTGGCTATAGCCATCGGAATTTTTAGATTTTTTTGGCGAATGATCATTATCGGCATGTCTCATTTTATTGAAATGGACTTTAAGAACAAGCTATTTAAACATCTGCTTTTGCTCTCCAACTCTTTTTTCACCAGAACCAAGGTGGGAGATATTATGGCCCATATGACCAATGATATGACCGCAATAAGAAGGGCTTGCGCCTTCGGAGTTATTGCCGGCTTTGATGCCATTTTTCTTTTTTCAGCCACGCTCATATTTATGTTAACTCTTAATGCAAAACTTACTCTTTATGCCTTGATTCCTCTTCCTATCATTTCGCTTACCTCATTATTCTTTATGAGACTATTGTTCAGAAAATTCAAAATGGTGCAGGAATCATTTTCTCTGTTGACTGAAAAAGTGCGTGAAATGATATCCGGGATAAAAATTATTCAGGCATTTCAGCAGGAGGAGCCGGAATCCAAGAATTTTGATAGATTAAGTCAGAAATATCTGGAGGAAAATATTTCTCTGATTAAAATTTGGGGAACCATGTTCCCTTTGATATTTTTATTTGCCGAGATTGGCATGGCGATCATACTCTGGATAGGAGGTCAGCAGGTTATCCTCAATGAGTTGACTATTGGTGAATTAGTTGCCTTTCTTTCTTACATGGGGATTATTGTCTGGCCTATGATGGCAGTAGGCATGGTGACCAATGTATATCAGCGGGGCAATGCCTCTTATAAACGCATACTTGAACTCCTGGAAGAAAAACCGGATATTTACGATGCCCCCGGTGCAGAATATCAACCTTTAAAAGGGAGTATAAAACTGGAGAACATTTACTTTTCTTATGGGGAACAGGCGGTGCTGGAAGATGTAAATATTGATATAAAACAAGGGCAGTACATAGGAATATGCGGGAAGATAGGTTCCGGGAAAAGCATACTAGCCAGATTAATTTTAAGAATGATTGATCCCCAAAAGGGGAAAATATTTTATGATTCCCTAGATGGTAGAAAGATAAAGATAGCAGCGGTAAGGGATAGCATAGGATATGTCCCTCAGGATTCTTTTCTTTTTTCTGACACCATAGAGGACAATGTCAGGTTTGGCAAATCTGATGCAACCTTAGAGGAGATAGTGGAGGCATGCAAGGTTGCCTCAATAGATAAAAATATCAGGGAATTAAAGTATCAATATAAAACACTGGTGGGAGAGAAAGGGGTCACCCTATCCGGGGGTCAAAAACAGAGGTTGTGTAT
>JBBRDV010000058.1:0-9221 GCA_038203565.1 Atribacterota bacterium | reverse complement strand
TGCAAGCACGGTTCTGTGAGGGGTGAGTTTTCAATTTACCAAGGAACAGATATTGTGACACTTCCATAAGGAAACGGGAAGTAAACAGGGAATACAAACTTGTTCCTAAAGTTTAGAGAAGCTCATCTACTCGACAATTGGTGAATTGGCAAATTAGATAAGATATCTCAAATAGATATAAATTGAAGCGATGATAAGATTGAGTATAACCAGAGGGAAAGCTACTTTAGTAAAATACCAGAAAGGGATAGGCTGCTTATTTCTTTCGGCAATGTCAGCAACGATTAAATTTGAAGCTGTTCCTATTATGGTTCCATTCGCTCCAATATTTGCTCCTAAAGCAAGTACCCACCATAACACAGTGATAGATGGTCCAAGCTGGCGGGAAATATTTTCTATGATGGGGATAGCCAAGGCTATGATAGGTATATTATCAAAAAAGGAAGATGTAAATGTAGATACACCTAATATGGTAAAACTTAAAAGGTTTATGTCTCCTTTGGTAAGAGATAAGAGTTTAGAAGATGCAATTTCAATAAGACCATTTTCTTCCAGGGTACCTGCTAACACGTTTAATCCAATGAGAAAGAAAACGATCCTCCAATCAATTTGAGAATAAATTTCGTCAGGTTTATCATGGCTAAAAAAGAGTAATATGAGTGCTCCCAACAAATAAATAACAGCCAGATTTAAATTATACAGATGAGAAAAAAATGAAGCTACTATAGTAATACTCAGGATTAATAAGGAATTTTTAAATAGAGGAAGGTTAGTGATAGCCCTTCTTTCGTCAATTTTATTAAGGTGAAGAATAATATCTTTTTTTATATTATTTTTGTTAAAAGCATTTTTATAAAGGATAACGAAATAAAGAATATTAAATAAAGTAAGTATGATAGAAATAGGAGTTGTGTGATAAAAAAAATCGTAGAAATTAAATTTAGCGGCACAACCTATCATTATATTGGTCGGGGTACCGATATAAGTAGCTAATCCACCGATGTTGGCAAATATAATTTCGGAAATTAGAAAAGGTAAAGGAGATATTTCTAAAATATGTGTAATAGCCAGAGTAATATTGGCTAAAAAAAGTAGGGAAGTAATTTCATCTAATATAGAGGAGAGAAAACCAGCTAACAAAGAGAGAGAAATTAAAAGGATTAAAGGATTTCCCTTGCTATATTTGGTAGTTTTTAGAGCTAAATATTGGAATATTCCACTCTCTTTTGCTATGATAGTGAAGATCATCATACCAATGATAATTCCCAATTTATTAAAATCTATATAAGTAATAGCCTTATCAAAGGTGATTAAACCTAAAGTGATCGCTAAAATTGCCCCAAAAAAGGTGGAAGTTGTCCTAATACGGCGGTTGGTAAATATCAAAAAATAAGTTATAATTAAGATGGTTGAGCTAAGAATCAATTTAATCATTTTTATAATTCCTTAAAATACTTATTACGGGATTAAAAAAATAGAATTGGAACGAATGGACTGCAGAATATATTAATAAGAATTATAACATATAATTTTTGTTTGTGAACTTATCAAGCTAAACATATTTTAAGATTTTAAAATATGTTTATGAAAAAGGAGAAATAGAAAATGTGGTTAGATTTTCTTTTTAGACCATTTTCCAAAAATATTGGAATTGATTTAGGTACTTCCACCACCCTTGTATATATCAAGGGGAAGGGAATTGTCTTATACGAACCGTCAGTTGTTGCTTTTAAAGATGGAGGGAATAGGATATTAGCAGTAGGGAAGGAAGCGAAAAAGATGCTGGGGAGAACTCCCCGAGGCATATTTACCGTTAGACCCTTAAAAGAAGGGGTGATAGCTGACTTTGAAGCTACTGCTGAAATGTTAAAATATTTTATTAAAAAAATTCATAATCCCAATCGTTTTTCAAGGCTATCGGTTGTAATTTGTGTTCCTTCCGGGGTTACGGAGGTAGAAAAAAGAGCAGTATCAGAAGTGGCTTATAAGTGTGGAGCAGGACGAGTATTTTTGATAGATGAAACCATGGCAGCAGCTATTGGTGCAGGACTTCCTATATTTGAACCTATGGGTAATTTGGTATTAGATATAGGTGGAGGAACTTCCGAGGTTGCCATAATATCTTTGGGAGGGATAGTGGTAAGCGAATTGACTCAAGTTGCCGGGGATTATATCAATGAAACCATTAGTAAATACGTCAAACAAGTACATAATTTATATATTGGTGAATTAACTGCTGAAGAAATTAAACTTGGTTTATCCACAAATAAGGCAGATGGAGAAAATGGTGATTATGAGATTAGGGGGAGAGACAAAGTTGGGGGCCTTCCTAAAATAATTAATATTTCTAAAGATGAATTAAGGGAAGTCCTCTCTGAACCCCTAAGAATAATTGCTAATAAAGTGAGGATGGTTTTAGAAAAAACACCTCCTGAATTGATCTCAGATATTGTGGGTAAAGGAGTGATTATGACTGGTGGAGGTTCACTTTTAGTAGGTTTACCAGAACTTTTACAAGAAGAGATAGGTATTCCAGTTTTTGTATCTCCAAAACCGGTATACTGTGTGATCAAGGGGATAGGAAAGACTTTGGATAATTTTAATTTTTATCAAAGGGTATTGATTAGAACAGCCAGAAGATTCTGAATTAGTATATCGTATATCGCATATCGTATATCGTGAAGAAAATGGAATTCATTAGTCAGAAGCCAAAATCTAAAAAACAGAAGTGATAAGATTATATAGAATTTTGCATTTAGTGTATAAGTTCATTACGAAATACGCAATACGATATACGATATACGAAATACTAACGACTAATATAATTGGGGAATTGGAAACTTGAAAAAATTTTTTTCTCAAAATAATAATTTAATAATTTTTACTTTATTAATTATTATAACTATTTTTATAATGACTATAGACTACCAGGGCAAAATGTATCTTAATTGGTTAGAGAGTATCGGGTTAAAACTTTTTTCCCCGATTAATCGGGGGGTAACTTTAGTTACTGATAATACAAAAAATTACTTAAAGGCTATAGCCGAATTTAAGAGAAGGGAAGAAGAGAATAAAGAGCTAAAAGAAAAAATTGAAATTACCTATCAGGAAAACGCTATATTAAAAGAAAAATTGATAGCCTATGATAGGTTGAAAAAGCTGTTAGAACTTAAAGAAACTTTTTCTTATGAAATGATTCCCTCTTTGGTAATCAGCCGAGAACCAGGAAATTGGTTTAATAGTATAATTATCGATAAAGGAATAGCTGATGGAGTAGAGAAAAATATGGCGGTAGCAACTAACCTTGGATTGGTAGGCAGAGTAGTTAGTGTCGATTCCCGAACAGCAAAAATATTATTAATATTGGATCAAAGAAGTGCTGTGGGAGGCATGATTCAGAGATCAAGAGATATTGGGGTAGTGAAGGGAAGCGAAAGCAATTATTGCTATATAGAATATCTTTCCAATGATGCTGATGTAAAAATAAATGATGTAGTGATAACTTCCGGATTAGGAAGCCTTTTCCCCAAGGGACTTATTATTGGTAAGATAGTAGGGATAAAAAAGGAAAGCCATGATTTATTTCAAAAAGTAATAGTAAGGCCAGAAGTGGATTTTACTAAATTAGAAGAAGTATTTATAGTGAAAAAAACCGAGTGAAACTTTGAGGAATAGCGTGTACTAACGACTATTCTAAAGGGAGGAAATATCATTTATAAAATAATAAAATTAGAAAATAATTTAAGAATCGTAGTAGAAGAAATGCCCTACATGAAGTCTGTAGCTATTGTTTTAGGAATAGGAGCTGGATCAAGGTACGAAGTACAAAAACATCAAGGAATTTCTCACCTCATCGAACATATGCTATTTAAAGGAACTAACAAGAGAAAGAGCACTTTAGAAATATCTCAGGTAATAGAGGGTATTGGTGGAGAAATAAACGCTTCTACATCTAAAGAGACAACTTATCTATATGCTAAAGTTCCTCAGGAACAATTTAAAATTGCTTTTGATGTGTTAGCTGATATCATATTAAATTCGTTGATGAGAGAAGAAGACCTTCATAAGGAGAAAAATATAATTATCGGAGAAATTAAAAAATATCAGGATATACCAGAAGAATTAGTAGAAATCTTACTTGATAAGATAATGTGGAAAAATCATCCTCTGGGAAAGTCTATTCTCGGAGATGAAAAGAGTGTAACCAATATTCAAAGAGAAGACCTTTTATCATATATAAATACATTTTATCGTCCCAACAACTTAGTAATAAGTGTTGCAGGCAATATTAAGATAGAAGAAGTAATTCTACAGGTCGATAAATATTTTAAAATGATTGAAAAAGGTGAAGTTAAAAATTATTTAGCGGCAAAGGATAATCAGAAAAATACTCAAATAGGAATAAAATTTAAAAAGAGTAACCAGGCTCATCTTTCTTTTGGTTTCCCCGGAATTTCTCGGTTAGATCCTGATAAATACTCCGTGGATTTATTAGATATAATATTGGGTTCGGGATTGAGTTCTCGGCTTTTTCAAAAAATAAGAGTTAGAAAGAGCTTAGCTTATGATATCCATTCGTTTATTCAGTATTTTAATGATATCAGTTCTTTCAATATTTATGCCGGTATCGATTCAAGTAAACTGAAGGAAACTATCCAGACAATTTTAGAGGAGCTTAATAAAATAAAAGATAATAATTTAAAAGAAGGTGAATTGAGAAAGGCAAAAGAAATGTATAAAGGTGCACTATCTTTAAGTTTGGAAAATACTTTAAGCAGAGCATTTTGGTTGGGGAATAGGATGCTTTTGTATGGTAGAACTTCAACTTTTGACGAAATAAAAGAAAAAATTGAAGAAGTAAAAGTGAAAGATATTCAGAAAATGGCACAAAATATTTTTACTAAAGATAAAATAAATTTATCTATTGTTGGCCCCTTCAAAGAAAAGGATAAAAAAGAATACAATTCTCTCCTGCAAGAATTAGGTTAGTCAATAATATATAGTCGTTAGCCTGCCTAACGACTAATTTAATCGACAGATTGGTAAATCGGTAAATAAGGAAATAGTAACATGCCTTTAAAATTAGGGATTGGAGACATTATTAGATTAAAAAAGAAACATCCTTGTGGTGGTTTCCATTGGGAAATTACCAGGACCGGTATTGATATTGGCATAAAATGTCTTTGTTGTGGCAGGAAAGTCCTAGTTCCCCGGGTAAAATTAGAGAAGAAAATCAGGGAAATTATCCCCCGGGATTAAGAGGAAAATGATATTTTTTTCATTTCTTTTTTTTCTCTAGTTCTTTTTTTTCACGCGATACGCGATACTTTCTTTTTGTTAGTGTACGCTTTAAGGAAGTAGCTAGATAGAAAGGAGTATACTGCTTTTTCTGTCTTTTCTTTCCCTTTCTTAACTCGATACTTAATACTATATACTCGATACTATGTTAAAAAACTTGATATCGAAAATATCTGTGGTATAATATAAATCGTTTTATATTTCTAATTTCCTTGCTCCTGAAGAATCTTTCAGGGGCTGATTAAACCGAAAGGAGGTGTAACAGATGAGAAGTTATGAAATAATGCTGGCTATAAATCCCCAATTAGAAGACAAAGAATTAGATTCATTATTGGATAAAGTAAAAAAGCTTATTACCGACGCAAAGGGAGAAATAACTAAGAAAAATAAATGGGGTAAAAGAAAGTTAGCTTATGAAATTAAGGATTTCACAGAGGCGATTTATGTAGTCTTAAATTTTAATGTGGATGAAAAAATTATTGCTGAACTTGAAAGAGTTATAAAGTTAGAAGAGAGAGTTATCAGATATTTATTAACCCTACAAGAAAAATTAAAAATTCAAAATAAAGATAGCTAATTAATTATTTAAAGAAATACCAAAAAAAGAAGATAGATTAAAAAGGAGGAAAAATATAAATTAATGACACGATTTAATTCTTTTAGAAAACCAATAAGGAAAGTTTGTCTTTTTTGCAAAGATAAAATATTAGCTGATTATAAAGATATAGATTTATTAAGAAAATTTATTACTGAACAAGGCAAAATGTTACCTCGTAGAGCAACCGGAAACTGCGCAAGACACCAACGTACGCTGGCTATAGCTGTAAAAAGAGCAAGAGAAATAGGACTTCTTCCTTATGTGGCAAAATAAATTTTAGTTTACGAGGTTTTTTATTGACTGAACAAATTCCAACTAAATCAATGGTTGAGGGTGCATTTTTAGCAGCAATTACTGCCGTTCTATTTATTATTAGTATTTACATTCCCTTACTGGGTACACTGGTAAGTTTTTTGTGCCCTCTTCCGATTATAATTTTATGTTTACGCCATAGCATAAAATTTGCTACTACCTCAGCTTTTATATCAGGGATTTTAGTAACTATTATAGCTGGCCCCCTGCAAGGGCTTATAGTCCTATTAGGCTTTGGAATATTGGGGCTAACTTTAGGTTTTGGTATAAAAAAAGGATTATCTTTAACAGATATTATTATCATTGGAAGCATAGCTTCTCTTGTTTCTAAAGGTTTAATCCTTTTAATCGGCTTTTGGGTTTTAGATCTCAATACCGTATTATTTGATATAGAAGAGATAGATAAAATTATAACTCAATCTTTGAATTTTTATAGCAATATGGGACTATCTCCAGAACAATTAGCTACCCTGAAAGATTCCTTAACCCAAGCCATCAGTATTGTTAGGATAGCATTTCCGGGAATGATTATTCTTGCTTCAATTTTTGATACTATTTTAAATTACTGGGTAGCTCGTTTGATTTTAAAGAGGTTTGGATATAAACTAGCTAACTTTTTACCCTTTCATAACTGGAGAGCTTCCAAGTCTTTTTTTTGGAGTTATTTTTTAGGGATGGTATTGATAATTCTGGGAACAGTTTACAAAGTAACTCTTTTAAATAAAATTGGAATAAATATTCAAGTTTTTTTTACAGTAGTATTTTTGATTTATGGGCTTTCTTTAACCAGTTTTATATTGGAGCGGTTTAAAATTAAAAATTTTTTAAGGTGGGTTGTGTATGTTCTGGTGTGTTTTCAACCTCTTTTATCCCAAATTGTTACCTGGGCAGCCATGTTAGATATATGGATAGATTTTAGAAGAATAATTACCGCTAGAAAAAAATAATTTAGTATATAGTATATAGTGAAGAAAATAGAATTCATATATATCTTGCTAAAATTGATGGAAGAATTTATAATAAATGAAAATAGAGTAGGGAGGCTTAAAATATGAAAATAATTTTGAAACAAAATATGGGAAAAATTGGACAAATAGGAAATGTAGTAGAAGTAAGCGACGGCTTTGCCCGTAATTTTTTAATTCCCCAAGGTAAAGCAATTTCTTTTACCGCAGGCAATTTTAAACAAATAGAATATTTAAAGAAACGAGAAGTAGAACAAACAGAGGGAGAGTTAAAGGAAGTCAAGGAATTAGCAGTAAAAATCAATAATATCTCCTTGGAAATTAAAGTTAAAGCTGGGGAAGAAGGAAAGCTTTTCGGCTCTGTAACCAGCAAAGATATTGTGGAAGCTCTGTTAAAGGAACATGGAATTGAATTAGATAAAAAGAAACTTAATTTAAAAGAATCTTTAAAAAAATTGGGTGTTCATATTGTACCAATTAACTTATATAAAGATGTAACTCCTCAAATTAAAGTTAATTTAATTTCTGATTCCGCATCTGAGCAGGAAACAAAGGATACGAAAAAAGAATAGGTTCGTATATACTAACGACCAGTTAATACGGAGAAAAGCAAATGGAATTAGGCAGGAATCCTCCTCAAAATATTAGTGCAGAACAGGCTGCTTTAGGTTCAATGTTGCTCCAGGAAGAAGCAATTTTACATAGTATTGATATATTAAAACCAGAAGATTTTTATCAAAAATCTCACCAGATTATTTTCCAGTGTATTCTTGATCTATTTGAAAAGAGTCAAGGTGTTGATTTAGTTACTTTAACTGAAGAATTAAATAGGAAAAACTTATTAGAAAAAATAGGTGGAGTTACTTATCTCACTAATCTGATTAATAGTGTTCCTACTGCAGCGAATATTGAATACTATATTAAGATTATTGAAGAAAAATCTATTTTACGAAACTTAATTAATAATACTACTAAAATTATTTCTATGGCTTATGAAGAAAAAGAAGATGCCAAAATTTTACTGGATAAAGCAGAACATTTAGTATTCGAAATTTCAGAGAGAAATATAAGGCAGTCTTTTGTTCCCATAAAAGAGATAATTCAGGATAGTTATGAAAAAATCGAAGACCTTTATCATAGGAAAGTATTTCTTACCGGGGTTCCTAGTGGATATGAGGAGCTTGATGACATTACTACTGGTTTCCAACCTTCTGAGTTAATTGTCGTTGCCGGAAGACCTGGTATGGGTAAGACCGCATTTTGTATAAATATTGCTCAATATGTTAGTATTTATAAAAATATCCCGGTAGCAATTTTTAGCTTAGAAATGTCTAAGTCTCAATTAGTACAACGGATGTTATGTTCAGAAGCTCGAATTGATGCTCATAATTTAAGAAAAGGACGATTAGTAGAAGCAGATTGGGCCCCCTTATCTATGGCTGCAGGTCGATTATCCTCCTCCTCTATTTTTATTGATGATACAGCTGGTATTTCTTGTTTAGAAATTAGAGCCAAGGCTAGAAGATTAAAAGCCCAACATAATCTTGGTTTAGTAATAGTAGATTATTTACAGCTAATGCAAACTGCTGGCAGAATAGAGAGTAGACAGCAGGAGATTTCAGAAATTTCTCGTTCCCTTAAAGGTTTAGCGAGAGAATTAAATGTTCCATTAGTAGCAGTTTCTCAATTATCCAGAGCGGTGGAACAGAGGATTGAAAGAAGACCCCGTCTTTCTGATTTAAGAGAAAGCGGGGCAATTGAACAAGATGCTGATTTAGTTATTTTTATTTACCGAGAAGAATATTATAAACCAAAGACAGAAAAGAAAGGCATTGCTGAAATAATTATTAGCAAACAAAGGAATGGCCCCACCGGGCAAGTAGAATTAACTTTTATAAAAGAATATGCGAAATTTGAAAATTTATCCAGAATTAACCCAGAATAAAGTTTCATTATTTATTTACTAATTGACAGCTAACGAAAAATATAGTAACATTTAAAAGCGAAAATTTTTTAATTTTAAATATTTTAGGGCCGTTAGCTCAGTT
>JBBRDV010000057.1:0-9360 GCA_038203565.1 Atribacterota bacterium | reverse complement strand
AGAGAGGCTTCCAGGCCCATGGAAAGAGCGCCATTGGCAATAATCAAGGCACTGTAAATCTTATCCATATCTCCACTATGAACCACAATGGTTACTTTCTCTGCCATTTTTTGAGTCCTCCTATTTTTGAATGATAATTGTGCATTCCCCTCCCTCTTCTTTCACATCAACCAGTTTTAAACCCAATGCCTTTACCGCCATGGGTATTTCTTTTTTAGATGCCTGGTGAGTTCCCCTTATTTCAATAATATCTCCAGGAGAAGCTTTACGAATTGCCTTTCTGGTTTCTATCAAAGGAATCGGACAAGTTTCTCCGCAGCAGTTAATTTTTATTTCTGACATATCTTTTACCTCCTAAACATATTTTTTATTATTTAGATATTCCAATATCTCTATTACTATTACTATTACCTACCGATCTTAAGCCCGGGATATGCTCTGTTTCCCACTTAAGGATTCGTTTTCCTCTTTATCTTATCTTAATTTTACTTACTCAAATCTGCTGGCAAAGATTTCTTCTTAAGTCTATTTTATCATAATTTGCGATTAATTTACATTTTAAATTACATAAACACCTGATTTGGCTAATCTAACCATCAAACCATTCTATGCTATAATAAAAAAAATAAGAAAATTTATGTCATTGTGAGGTGTAAAATGGAACTTAAGGATTATCAGAAAAAACGTAAATTTAATTCCACTCCCGAGCCCAAGGGGTCCGGCAAACAAAAATCAGGTAACCAGACTATTTTTTTGATTCAAAAACATCAGGCCTCTCAATTACATTACGATTTTCGGCTGGAAATAGACGGGGTGTTAGTTTCCTGGGCGGTGCCTAAGGGACCTTCTACTGATCCGAAGGAAAAAAAATTGGCCATCCGCACCGAAGACCATCCTTTGGAATATGCTGATTTTGAAGGGATTATCCCCAAAGATCAGTATGGCGGGGGAACAGTGATCATCTGGGATAAAGGCACTTATCAAAACCAGCGTGGTAAGAAGATGTCTGAATCGCTCAAAGAAGGCAAAATTGAAGTATGGCTAAAAGGCAAAAAGCTCCAGGGCGGTTATCACCTGATCAAGATGAAACAAAAAGACCAAGATAAAGAACAATGGCTGCTTTTCAAGGCCAAAGATGAAGAAGCTGATGCCAGAAGGAACCCTGCCAGCACAGAACCGAAATCGGTCAAAAGTGATCAAACCATCCAGCAGGTGAGAGGTAGGATGTCACCCACTGCTGTTGCAAAAAACAATACTTGATATGAAACATATTGGACGATAACCCCTCCCAATAAAGGGAAAAGAGAGACCGGAAAGAGTAAGGTCCCGGTTAGACTGATATATTTTGGTCGTTCTCTTACGGGGGCCATATCCAGAAGATAGTTATCTTTACCTATCATTCTCCCTGAAATAAAAAACTCTATTAAGAAGAACAAGATAATGTACGATAAGGTAATCGATTTTCATAAACTTCTCCCACAGGCTCTCTGACAGACCCCAGTGCAATATAAGAAACGCTCAAAAAGATAAAGGCAAGCGAAAAAAGCATCACGAAATTCAAGGGAAAATCAATGGCCTTGTTTTCTAAAATCATCTTGGCAATCAAACCAGAACCAATGGCCAAGAGCCCGCCTCAGAGTTGACGGTGACCAAAAAATCTCCCTCTTAAATTAGAAGGAATTGATTTTCCCCAGATATCATAAAAGGGAACCACAGCAATTCCACCCATCACGGTATGCAAAAGGAGGGTAAAAAAGAGAAAAAAGAGGGTTAAATGTGGATAATCTTTCCTAAAAATATAAGTTGCTAATGCCAACATGCCCCAGCTTAAAGCGCGAACAGTGATGGCAAATTGTAGCAGAGGCTTTTTGCGTATTTTATTTTCCATTCTGTTTGCCACGAATAACTGAGGGAAAACAGAACCTATTCCGCCTAGCCGTCCAATCAGGGTGGAAGATAAACCGATCAGTGTTTTAGAATTGGTAAAATAACTCAGAAAGATGGGGATGATAGTATCCGCATTAAAAAAAGCCTCTCCAGCAGTATAAAAGATACCATGGATCAGCCCCATGGAAAAATTCCATTTCAAGGTAGAATATTCAGTATTTTTATTTTTCAATAATTACAGATCTTCTTTCAAATTTATTTAATGTACACATATTAGAAAATATATTGCTTTACTGGTTCAGACTCACAATTTGCATCTTGTCTTTTAATTAACCTTGTAAATTAATCCACTAAGCTACCTCAGTCATAACAATCAATAAAACTAAGGCAATACCAGACAGAAAAGCAATCACCGAGTGTTTGCTTTCATGTCCTCGCGCTTCAGGCAAAAGATGAGAAGCAGAAATATAGATCAAAACACCCGCTACAAAACCCAGGGATAATCCTAAAGTTGAGGGACTTAATTTAGATATAAAGGATAGGCTAAAAATGCACCCAAGGGAGTCGTGAGAGAGGAAGCAAAGAAGGCATATAATATTGCTTTTCTATCACTAAATCCTCCTTCGATAAGGACGGAAAAGGTTATAATACCTTCTGCAAATTCATGGATGACCAGACCAATCCCTGCCAGAAATCCAGTTAGGATACTAGTACTGAAAGCAACCGCATAGATCATGCCATCCACAAAGGAATGAATGCCAATCCCTTCCATCGCCGTAATACCAAAGGCCAGACTCTTTTTTTTGGTCTTATGTTGAATGATTTTATTGCTAAAAAACATAAATAAAAAGCCGGCTAATGCAAAATAACCAGCATAGATATTTTTTCTACTGCCTCAGGAAAAGCAGATATCAAGGGGACAGAAATTAACACTCCCGCAGCGAAGCACATAAAATAGGCTTTCGCTCTTTCCGCCCATTTTTTCTTTTTGTAGATAGTCAGAATGCCCAAGCTATTAATCACAGCGGCTGAAATGGCAAAAATGACAATCCAAGTGAATGTGCTAAATTGAAACATGCTATACTTTTCTACCTCCTCTGCTAGCTCCCATTTTTCTACCTCTAACCAAACCTAACTCTCTTCCCTGTCCTGAAATAAATTTCAATACGGTTTGTCGATTAACCTCTTCATTTTCATTTTACTCAGATTTTACAATATATAAGTTGAAAGAGAATTTCTTTTAGCATAATATCCTGTTGTAAAGTTCTCTTTTATTAATAAATTAAGAAAAATTAACCCCTCAACATCAACCTAACATTGAATGAAGGGCGTAGTTTGTCAAACTCCCCAGACAAGAGGATTTACGCAACTTCTATTTTATTGATGAAACTGACTATAATCACGAATATATTTTCCCATAATCGGTGAGGGTTTATTTTAAGGAACAATTTTCATTTTCGTATTCTGTCTCAATTGTTGCATGTTGTATACCAAGTTTATCTAGCATCTTTCTAGCCTTGCATTTAATACCAAAGATCTCCTGCCTTGAAGTTTTGTTATCTAGCATTACATGCGTCGTAAGAATATGATGTGCTCCGTCCAGGGACCATAAATGCGTATCATGGACATCTTTTATTGCTTCTATATCCATCATTTTTTGCTCAACTTCTTCTATTCGTACTGATTCGGGGACTCCCTGTAAAAAAAGCATGAGTGTTTTCTTAAGGTTTTTAATGACATTCCATAAGACGTATAAAGTAATAACTATGGAAAGAATGGGATCTAGAACATGAATGTCCCTGATAAGCATTACGATGCTCGCTATTAAAATTGCTGCCCAACCCAATACATCTTCCAGTAAATGCCATGTGACCATGCGTTCATTCATAGTTTCCCCCTTTTTCAATCGCCATACTGCAAATCCATTTACAGCGATACCGGCAAGAGCAAAAAAGAACATGCCCTCTGCATTGGAATGTTCGGGATTAAGGATGCGGGGAACAGCTCTGGATAAAACATAGAAAGATCCACCTAATAAAATAAATCCGTTAATCAATGCAGCAAGCAGGGAAAAACGCTTGAAGCCATAGGAAAATTCAGGTGTGGGCTTCTTTTCTGCAATCCTGGAAAAATACCATGCAAGTCCTAAAGAAAAGGAATCTCCTAAATCATGAAGCGCATCCGAAAGAATAGCCAAGCTATTCGTAAAGAATCCACCGATGGCTTCAAGGACAGTAAAAAAAAGATTCAAGAAAAAGACAATCTTGATATTCTTTTCGCCCATATTCTTAGAATTTGTATGTGAATGATTGTGAGCCATAACCTTGCTCCATAATGTTTCAGGAATGAATTTATTTTATCGCTTACACTATTTTTACACTAACAACATATTTTTATAATCTCTGTAATTTTCTCATTAAGAATAGTATTTTCGTTAATTATTATATGCTTTACTTAGAATAAGCTCAAGAATATTTATCTAAACATAGAAGGGATCTCCTTAGTTAATCTTTATGTTTATTTCAATTTATCCACACTATTCCTGATATTGATATTGTAAAAATAAATAAATATATATTACACTTTATGAAATTATAAAAGAAATTATTTTCGATATAGTACTAATCTGGACTGTACTATTTACTCTTTCTACAAAGGCATTCATCTTGGGAGACTTGGGATAATTGTAAACCAGAGTAATTTTCCTTTTCTCCACCTCTTGGACAAAATGCTTCTCCCATCCCGAACCGTTATCTATCTGTAGATATTAATTTTGTCGTTGTGTAAGTAAGTCAGCCTGAGGGGTGCACTCCAGTTTTTTTAACAGATACTTTAAAGCAAAGTTTAAAAGGTTTGCTCTTCAAATTTATTGCCTTGATAATCTTTACCTAAATTTCTGGTAAATTCCGAAACATCTTTTTAAAAACTAAATATGAAATGTCTTATTATCATTTTATTATTTTTGAAAGCTTACAGAACGGCAAACACCTCTGTAGCAATCTGTTTCCGGTTCACCACGCATTTGAAGAGAATTTGGCGGTAGTGTATTCCAATCGACATCTTTTTTGGTGGTAAAAAGATGAAAAAGCCCGTTGCGTAACATGGCAGTAAGGTTAAAAAAATCCGCATAGTATGGTTGCCGATAGACCTCAGTGCGAAAACCCTTCCCGTTTAAAAGCGCAGCACGGGTTAATCCCATCTCAGCGAGAGAGGTGCTTGAAGGAATCGGATGGTCGAACCAGGAGGCATAAACCGTTTGAAAATCTTCAGAACTTGATTCTATCCATTTTCCCGCTTCCTGAAATGATTTAACATACTCTAACATCATACACTTTGATGCATACCAACTCTCATCATTCTCGTATAGCATGGTGATCCCAATGAGCATGCAAGCACCATCAAATAAAAAATTCTGCTTTTGTGTTATGCCATTTGAAAAAGCATGCGAAAGGCTTTTACCATCCCAAAATCTTTCTAACAAGCTCTTTATTATCTGCACAGCTCTCTCTTCCAGTTTCGGTTTTCCCAGAAATCGTGCTGCCTGTAACATGGCTATGGCAACCAAAGCGTTTATGCCGCATAGAATCTTATCGTCTTTATTAGGTTGGATTCTTTGATTTCGTATGACCAATAATTTCTCTTCAATGTCCTTTAAAGGGATATCATTCTTTCTTATCAGGTGAATTGCCCCGTTAAAATTGCCCTCCGGAAAAATAATATAGGATTCACTCAATCGATGAAACTCCTCAGCTGATAAAAATTCTTTTAATTCATCATATCTCCAGATATAGGTTGCACCTTCAATATGTTCTGTGTCTGCATCATAAGCAGAAATGTACAACCCGTTATCTTTAAAACACTCTTCGAGACATCGCAGGATATTTTCCGCCATTGCTTTATATTCTTTTTTCTCCATCACTCTGTAGGCCAAAGCATAACACCATAAAGCCATCGCCTGGTCATAAAGCATTTTCTCAAAATGCGGGATAGTCCACTTACTATCCACACAGTAACGAAAAATTCCACCCTGTAAATGGTCATTCAGTCCCCGCAAACGCATCGCATCGAGTGTGATACTACACATCTTCCAAATATTTTTATTTTTCTCTACGCAAAGTAAATATAAAAGATATAAAAGCGTGGAGTGGGGAGGAAATTTTTGTCCCCCGCCAAAACCTCCTTCAACAAAATCGAAATGATTTATTAAATCTTTTGCAATCATCTTATCTTCGATAATGGAAGGTGGCTTCTCTACAACCTGAAAGGGTAAAATTTTATCACCATGATGGGTGTAGTAATCATATACTCTTTTGACAATATCAAGAAATGAAGACATCGAGCCGTTACCCTGTCCCGGTGCATAGGTAAGAGCAAATATGGGATGAGCATCCGGTGTTAAAAAAACATTCAAAGGCCAACCGCCGCTTCCATTTTGTGCGGTAATAAAATGCATTAAAAATTGGTCGATATCCGGCCTGGTTTCCCGATCCACTTTTATACATATGAAATGCTTGTTTAAATATTCCGCAGTAATCCCATCAGAAAAAGCATCGGCAGCCATCACATGACACCAATGACAGGTTGCATAACCAACCGATACAAAAAGCGGTTTATTCCGACGAATTGCTCCTTCAATAATTTCAGAACCCCATTCCTGCCACCATATAGGATTTTTTGCATGTTGTCGAAGATATGGAGAAGTCGATTTATCAAGATTATTTCTTTGTATATCCAACACCACAATTCCTCATTTCAAAATTATAGAACTTTCCCAACCGGTGCCATATAAATAGTAAATTCCTCATTACCGTCAACTCCAAGTACACTGTCTGCAAATTCCTGGTCATAAGCTGCAATGGCACAGGTCCCGGCACCAATTGCTTCACACGCCAGGTAGAGATTTTGACAAACGTGACCGGCATCAATAGCTATCACTTTGTAGGATGCCATGCCGTATCGCCATTCCATACGTGCCGGTATGGTTGTCCAGATGAAAGTCACTGCGCTTTTACCTGCAAAAGACTGACCTAATGCCGCCTGGCTAATCAAAGTCTCAAGATTTTCGTGTTTTATAAATTCAACCAGCTGATGGCTCATGGGTAAATAACGATATATTGCCTTCGGTATTCCTTCCACACGGAAAACTACAACATAAGTCTCCAGTGCATGTCTGCATCCGGCTGATGGAACGGTTCTGAAATTTCTAACCACAGATCTTTTTTCTCGAAGACCTTGAGTTGTCCATAGAAGAAAAGAAAGCTCTTCGAGTTTTATGGCATCTTCCGTATAAGACCTTCTCGATTTCCTTTTTGAAATCGCAGTCTCGACACTTACTTCGTCAATGAATTTCCAAACCCCCGGTTTAACAAGATTAATTTTTTTGTCTTCAGGATTACACGGCTTTTCTGCCGGTGGTGGTTTGATACCTCTGCTCTGTTCTGTGGTCGAAAAATCAATCGTTTTCCGAATACTGTCCTTTAAATAGTTTCTATAATTTTCAATCATGGGAAATCATCCTTAAGATGCCAATTAAATTTTTGATAATTTACAAAATTACGCTATCGATATTTTTGTTCTTTTTTTTATATTACGACATATTTTACCCAAATCCCTTTTTTAAAAAAGTGCATTACAAGTGGTGCTCTTTAAAAACATCATTCAACTAATAAGTCCTTTGGCATTTACCAGAGAGCTTTTTATTAACGATAAGACAAGGATACAAGACAAAAGAAACCTTCTCTTTTTTTATGAAAAACGAATGCTGTATTTAATCTTATCTTTTATTTTTGGCATCTCTAGAACGATTTTTTCTCTTAAGCTTTCTTCTGATTTTACTTCCTTTGGTTGAAAAGTTTCGCATGTTTCCAAAAAATCATAGGAAAGGGAGACAAAATAAATCTCTTTTAAAATAAATTCGGAATGTTGTCTCATTTCTTTTTCTACAGTATTTATTTCCTCTTTATTTTTTCCGAAACAATTCACTTCTTCCTTTTTTTCTTCAGGATAGCGAATCAGTCCACTGGCAATAATCACACCAATTTCATGATATTTTGTAAGAGCCTGGACTACTAATGAAGCATCAGAAAGAATTATTTTTTTATTTCCGGTATTTTGAATATAAGACTTAAAAATCCAGGGAATTTCCATTAATGCAGGAAAATGCATCTGGGAATAAACAGGTTCAGGAAAATGTAATAAATCAGAAAGCTTTTTTTCACATAGAAAATTAAAATAAGCCTCTACCCATTCCATTTGTCTCCAATGTAAATAATTGTTTAGAGCATGATTAAACTCTTCAGAAGAAGTTTGTGGCAAAATGTCTTTCTCTGCTGATTTTTTTGAACTATTTTCCGATATTTTTTGTTCAAAATCTGGTGATAGATCGTGGATGCCATCAAAAAAAGTGGTCCCACATACTTCTTTATGCATGGGGACTATTCGGGGCAAATACTTTTCACATAAATACTGAAAATAAAAATCGAGCCACTCGCACTGCTTCCATAAAGGATATTCTTCGCGAGAAAGTACTAATACAGCTGATTGCGCATCCCAAAATGATGGTATATTTTCTAATCGACTCCCAATTTTTTTTGATAAAACCTCAAAATTCATTTTTTTCCACCATCCTTCTTTAAAAGTACAGGGATCTCCGGCTTCAGTAACCTGAGGATCTTTAAAAAAAACGAATGATTAAAAATATTGATTGATGTAAGGTCTCTTTATTATATATATTACAAATAAAATGAAAATCCTTCTTTTTTGGAAAAAAATCATAAAAAATAGCCGTCTTGTATTGTTCACCTCTATCGGCGAACTGGCCTCCAGCATCGGTAGGATCTATTTGATTCCAAAAAACATCAAGTAACTCGGTATAAGTAATGATTGAAGGATCAAAGGTAATTTGTACCGCTTCCAAATGGCCGGTCTTTCCGCTACTAACCTCTTCATAGGTTGGATTCTCTTTGTGTCCACCGGTATAACCTGCTATTACTTCTATAACTCCATATAATTCTTCAAAAGGAGATTCCATACACCAAAAACACCCACCTGCAAAGGTCGCTTTTTCCATTGTACTTTCCTTCTCATTTTTTATTATGGTTCTATCTTGTCCATTCTTTCTGTTTCTTTTTCTTATATCTTATTTCGTTTATTTCTTAACTTTACCACTTATTTCAATCGATCTATTCAATTGTCTTTGGAGCAAAAAATTATAAATCCCTTAAAATTGGCAAACCAAATTTGAGAGGTATTTCTCTGAAACTTCAGTTAATCCATAGGTACTTATTTCCTTTTTCAACTGTTCGCATGTGCCATACCCTCCGATAAAACCATTCAATCTTGCTACAGACGTAGAATCTACAAAATCCTGAAAATTTGGATATATTTTTTTTAACTCGCCACTGATATCTTCCCTTAGTTGCAGTCTATATTTCTGATGATAATCCTCCGCCCGATAGAATTGAGTCAATGGAA
>JBBRDV010000056.1:0-9448 GCA_038203565.1 Atribacterota bacterium | reverse complement strand
AGGTTTAATTTACGGTATTAACAACTTACCTAATGATAAGGAAGCTCTTGAGTTTGCAGTAGCAGCATCTTGTCTTAAGCATTCTATTCCCGGTGACTTACCTCTATTATCTTTAAAAGAAGTAGAAAGCTTAATGGGAGGATCTGCTTCCGGGAGAGTCCAGAGATAAGAAGGAGGCAGAGAATAGCACCGGTTCATAACATCAGAATATGCTTATTTCTGATGAATAAAGGAGGTGATAGTTGACCAGAAGTTAATTGATATGGGTAAGTAACTATAAAATCTAAATGTAAATTATATTGAATTGGAGGAAATTTAAAATGAAAAAATTAACTGTAATTTTATTAATGGCTGTAATATTAATATCGCTATGTTCTTTGATGGCATCAGCTCAGACAAAATATGTGTTAAAATTTAACCATGTGTTATCACCCAACGAACCATTTCATCAGGGTTTTCTCAATTGGGCTGAAAGGGTTAAAGAAAGAACAAATGGTGGATTGGAGATTCAAGTTTTCCATAGTGCACAGCTGGGTGTTGAAGAGGATATCATTGAGCAGATCCGCCAGGGTGTTAATGTGGGACAGAATACCGATTCAGCACGTCTGGGAAATTATGTTCCCGGAATTGCAGTAATGAATGGTCCCTATTTTGTAAACAGTATCGAAGATGTTGTAAAACTAAATAAGCTTCCTACTGTGAAACAATGGGAGCAGCAATTGGCTACTGAATTTGGTATAAAAGTTCTTTCTTTTAATTGGGTGCAGGGTTTCAGGCATTTTATGACCAACAAGCCTATCAGATCGCCTGAAGACTTAAAAGGACTTCGTATCAGGACCCCCCCTGCTCCTATCTGGCAGGAATCTGTGAGAGCACTGGGTGCAGTACCCACAGCCATTAATTTCGGAGAAATCTATACAGCCTTACAACAGAAAGCAGTGGATGGTGCTGAATTAGTCTATGCCAATATCTTTGGTGCCAATCTATTTGAGGTATTGAAATATGTCAGCGAAACTAAGCATTTTCTGCTGATAAACTTTGAAGTGGTAAGTGCCAAATGGTTTGACAGCCTTCCTGAAGAATATCAGAAGATATTGGTTGAGGAATGTGATCGTGCCGGATTGGAGACTTCCTATGGAATGGAAGAAGGAATTCCTGATTTCAGAAAACGTGCAGAGGAAAAAGGCATGACCATCATTCAAGATGTTGATATAGAGGCATTTAAAGAAGCAGGAAAGGCTGCCTATGAAGTATTGGGTATTGCCGATGTCAGAGAGCAGATCATTAAGGAATTAGAGGCCTTACCATAATTGACAATTAAATCTTGATTTGCCTATTATTACAAAGAATAGGTAGGGAAAAATGAGGGCAAAGCGATTCACTTTTACTATTATAAGCGTGCTTTGCCCTCATTCAATCAGAATTATATTCTTATCATGTGGGAGAGGCAATTTTTAATGTAATTTATCATGATAAAAACCATATTTCAGTTTGTTTAAGTCGGGTAGAGGGATTGATTGGAATCTACTATATATAAGAATATCAATATGATCCGGAAGATGTTTTTATAAGGGTAGGGGGTATTTTTTTGAATAAGTTTGTAAAAGTTTATGATGTGATTGGTCAAGTAGAAAAATTGCTATCCAGTCTTTTTTTCGTTGTAATGGTGATCATTATATTTGTAGCAGGATTTGGAAGGAGCATTGGTTATCCCATTAGATGGGCAATGGATGCCTCGACCTTTCTTTTCGCCTGGGCTGTATTCTTCAGTGCCGATCTTGCCATGAGGGATAATCGACATGTAAGCGTAGAAATATTAGTAAACAGATTACCTAAAAAATTTCAAAGTTATATTGCTTTACTTAATTATGTCATCATCGTTGTCTTCCTAGTTTTCCTTATTATATATGGCATCAAGCTTTGTTTTATTACCAGATTCAGGGCTTATCAGGGTATCCCCGGTTTTAGTTATACCTGGGTTACCTTAAGCATGCCTATTGGAAGTGCATCTCTTCTGATAACTATCCTACTTAAAATTTGGAATTTGATTAAAAGTGAAAAGATTCAAATATTTAAATTGAAAAATAGAGATAGAGGAATATGCGAATATGAAAAGTAGAATTAATAGCAGCAAAGATGAATGATTTCAGCTAATAAGGGGGAATAGTAATGTTACTTGTCTTTATTTTATTTTTTGTTTTTCTGTTGTTAGGTATGCCGGTAGCTTTTGCCATAGGAATATCGGGATTTGTCTTTTTTATCCAGCAGCCAACCCTGCCGTTTACCATGCCGGTTCAATTAATCCTTTCTCAAACCCAAAACTTTCCTTTGCTGGCTATACCCATGTTTATCTTTGCCGGTAACCTTATGAATAATACTGGAATAACCAAGAGACTGGTTAAATTGTCCTCGGCTTTAGTTGGCCATAAACCGGGTGGTCTTGCTCACACCAGTGTAGTACTAAGTACCTTAATGGGTGGGGTTTCGGGTTCGGCTATTGCTGATGCTTCCATGGAGTCGCGTATATTAGGGCCGGATATGACTAAACTGGGTTATGCTCGAGGTTATTCGGCTGGCATAAATGGGTTTTCAGCCTTAATTACCATATCTATTCCACCCAGTATTGGTTTGGTGTTATATGGAAGCATTGGGGAGGTTTCCATTGGTCGGCTTTTTGCAGGTGGCATTGCTCCTGGTCTTTTAATGATGCTTTTCTTAATGGTTACCGTATCAATTACCGCTAAAAAAAGAGGTTATCTTCCCCAGAATAAAGAAAAAGTGCCTGTAAAAGAGGTAATAGCTACATCTCTTAGCAGCATATGGGCTATTTTTTTCCCGATTATTTTATTGGTAAGCTTGAGATCTGGGCTGTTGTTGCCTTCAGAGGCCGGTGCCCTGGCTTCTGTTTATGCCTTTGCTGTAGGATTAATTGTTTATCGTGAATTAACCTGGGAAAAGTTTAAAACTGCTGTCTTTGATACTATATTAGATGTTGGCATGATCATGTTTTTGATTGCATTGTCAGGTTTAATCAGTTATGGAATTACCTGGGAAATGATACCGCAATTATTATCCCAATACCTTTTGGGATTAAGTGAAAATCCTTTGATCATCACCTTAGTCATTTTGCTATTCCTTTTGATTTTGGGAACAGTCATGGACTCAACCGTTATTATCTTATTATTAACTTCAATCCTGGTTCCTGTTATGGAAAAACTGGGTGTAGATTTAGTATATTTTGGTGTTATTATGGTCATCACCTGTGCTATTGGTCTGTTAACTCCACCGGTAGGAGTGGCCATGTATTCTGTTTGTTCCATCATGGATTGTTCCATAGGTGAATTTGTGAAGGAAAGCTGGCCTTTCTTTTTAGCAGTAGTGCTGGTGATTTTTCTATGTATGCTATTTCCGAATATTGTTACTTTTATTCCTGATCTAATTTTTGGTTAAATAAAGAAATGACAAATAAAAAAACATAAATATAATATTACGAAGGAGATCTATCCTATGAATGATAAAAAACTAAAAATCGTTATTACTGATTGTGATCATCCATCTGTTGAAATAGAAAAAAAGATATTAAGTAAAATTGATTCAGAGCTTATTTTAGCAACTTGTATAACGGAAGAAGATGTAATAGCAGTGGCAGCAGATGCCGATGGAATTATCAATCAATATGCTCCTATAACTAGAAGGGTAATTGAATCATTGAAGAGGTGTAAGGTTATTGCTCGTTATGGAGTAGGAGTAGATAATATTGATGTTAAAGCAGCTACTAAATTCGGGATTATTGTGGCGAATGTTCCCGATTATTGTGTTGATGAGGTCTCTACTCATACTATGGCTCTAATTCTAGCCTGTGCCCGAGGAATAACTTTATTGGATAGAAAAATAAGAGATAAAAAATGGGATTTCACCCTGGCTAAACCTCTCTTTCGAACTCAAGGTAAAACTCTAGGTCTTTTTGGCTTAGGAAGAATCGCCAGGATGGTGGCTCAAAAAGCTTCAGGATTCGGCATTAAAATCATCGCTTACGACCCTTATGTTTCTAAAGTTGATGGAGGAATAAAACTGGTTGAACTTTCTCAGTTATTGACCGATTCAGATTTTGTCTCTATTCATACTCCCTTAACGGTTGAGACAAGGCATTCTTTTGGAGAGAATGAGCTAAAAGCTATGAAAAAGACTGCCTATTTGATAAATACTTCACGCGGACCTGTTATTAATGAAAAAGATCTCTACATTGCCCTTAAGGAAAAATGGATTGCTGGCGCAGCTTTGGATGTAATGGAGAAAGAACCACCTGATTGGAAAGATCCTCTGTTAAAATTGGAAAATATAATTATTACACCTCATATTTCTTTTTACTCAGAGGAATCCTATGTAGAGTTAAAGACTAAGGTTGCCGAGTCAGTTCGTTCAGTTTTAAAAGGAGAGTTGCCCAGGGCAATGGTTAATCCCCAGGTAATAAAAAGATAGATTTTATAAGGAGGTAAATAGATGAATTTAATTGATAAAGTAGCCATAGTGACTGGTGCTGGTAGAGGTATAGGAAAGGCTATTGCCATTGCTTTGGCCCGGGAAGGGGCAAATGTAATTGTTAATGACGTTGATCTTCAGACAGCTGAGAAAGTAGCCAAAGAAATTAACTCTATGGATCGACAAGCTTTAGCCATTCAGGTAGATGTTTCAGATAGTAAAGAAGTTAATCGAATGGTACAATTAGTTATTAAAAAATTTAAAAGAGTGGATATTTTGGTGAACAATGCTGCAATTATCAAGCGTGGCACGATAGAGGATCTTACGGAAGAAGATTGGGATAGAGTTATTGATGTGAATCTCAAAGGGGCTTTCAATTGCGCTAAGGCAGTAGTGGGAATTATGAAGAAACAGAGATACGGAAAGATTGTAAATATATCCTCTATTGCAGGAAAGGTTGGGGACCTTGCTTCTGCTCTTTGTTATGGGGCTTCTAAAGCAGGCATGACTTGCCTGGCGAAGTCATTGGCCAGAGAACTCGCTTCGTATAATATAAATGTTAATGTCGTTGCGCCACATGCTATTGAAACTGACATGAGCAAGGAATGGCCAGAAGAAAAAAGGAAAAATATTATTGCCAATATTCCTCTTGGCCGAATGGGGGAACCTGAGGATATTGCAGAAGCAGTAGTATTCTTGGTTTCAGATAAAGCAAAATTTATAACCGGAGAAGTTCTGGATGTAAATGGCGGATATTTAATGGATTAATATATGGACATTTGGAACAGACAATTTAATCCGAATTAAAAACTTCTATTCTAAATACTCCTCAGATACTTGAGGTATTCAATTTTTTGTAGATTTTTACTGTAAAAATAAGGTAATCTTAGCTAATAAGTACTTAAAATTGGTTATTTTTACTACCGATGATCCTGTAGATGATTTAGCATATCATAAGATGACCAAAAATATGGAACAATATCTGCTTCATACTGCCGGATCCTCTCTTCTTACTTCTAGTGGAGGTCCAGTTTGTGATGGTAGGAAGATTTTGTCAGAAGGAAGCAGATTCGAAGTCTTTGACAGGATAATATGTAAAACAGTTGGAAAGCTTGTTTCGAGTGGACAGATAACCTATAATGGTGGAGTAAGAGCGTTGAAAGCTTTGATGTATGAAAATCAAATGAGGTTATTTAATTTACAAGGAGAAATTAATGAATAAAGGGGAAATTGTGCAATATTTTGATAAGCATTATAGTTATAGATATAAAGCATATTCATCTTCTATAAAATCAGAGAAAGATAATTATTTTTTTATGGCGAAAGGTGATAAAGAAAAAAATTTGATAATTTTGGCACCCTCTAATCTTGCTAATAAATTTGAAGGGGAGAATTTAGAAGAGAAGATAGTGGATGAAAATAAATTGATTATAAAGAAATGTTATTTAAACCATCTTAACCTTTCTCTATTACGAGAAATATTTCCTCACCTCAACCCTTCTTTTTGTGGTCTTAAACCATCTTTTGGCACCGGAGACCGTTTAGGGATAGCTACTCCGGCCCATCTTCAGGCTTTTCAGGGTAAAGATATTTTTCCGATTTTAGCTCAGCAGTCGGTTAGAGAGATGGCTCGAACTGAGAGAAATTGGCAGAAAGTTTTAGATGATGCAATATGGGGATGTTTTGAGGCTGGATATGAAGGTCCTTTTGGGGCGGATGCCGATCATGTAAAAAATATTAAAGAGCTAAAAGAAGCGGTAGATTGCGGCTTTACAATGTTTACTATAGACCCTTCCGATTTTATCAGAAATGATATTGAAAAGTTAGGTAAACAAGAATTAGACCAACTTTATAATCAAGTTCCTAATAGTAAAGAAATAAAAAAATTGTATTTAGGTAAGTCATATAAGGTTAATGGGAAAGAATTATTTTTTGATGAAAAATCATTAAAAGAAATTACAGTTACTTATTCTGAAGCTATAAATCATGTGGTGAAATGCTATGAATTTTTAAAGGATTATAAAAAGAGTAATTTTGATTTAGAAATATCTGTAGATGAAACTCCTACTGTAACCTCTCCTTTAGCCCATCTGTTTGTCGTGTTGGAATTCAAGAGGAGAGGAGTAAATTTCCAAAATTTAGCCCTTCATTTCTTAGGCGATTGGCAAAAAGGGATAGAATATAAAGAGGATGTGAAGCAGTTTGCCAAGGAATTTTCTTTACACGCAATTTTAGCTAAAACTATTGGTGGATATAAGCTTTCCCTTCATACCGGGAGTGATAAGTTTTCTGTTTATCCTATTTTTTCCCGAGAGACAGGCGGTCTTTGTCATATTAAAACTGCTGGGACAAGCTGGTTAGAGGAAGCAAAAGTAATTGCTATGAAAGACCCAGCTCTTTATCGGGAAATTCATCGATTTGCTTTGGAGAATTTTGAAAAAGATAGAGCTTCTTATAATTTAACAACTGATCTTTCTCGTATTCCCGATTTAGATACAATTCCTGACAGTGAATTAATAAATCTTTTCAAAAAGAATGACTCTCGTCAGCTTATCCATATAACCTATGGTTCTATTCTAAAGGCAAAGGATAATAAAGAAAAATATATCTTTAAAGATAGAATTTATAAAGTTTTATTTCAGTATGAGGAAGATCATTATCGGGAACTTTCTAATCATATCAGGAGACATTTAGAGCTTTTAGAATTAAGGAGGAGGGAACAATGAACAAAAATTTAAAAATGTTTAGTCTTAAAGAGAAGACCGCGGTGATTACTGGGGGTGCTGGGATTTTAGGTTCTGCTATTGCCAAAGGATTAGGCATAGCAGGGGCCAAAATAGCCCTGTGCGATATTGTAAATGCTGATAAAGTTGCCCAAGAATTAGAAGTAGAGGGGATAATAGCTAAAGGGTATTATATAAATGTAATGGATATAGAAAAAATAAAGTCCTGCAGAGATGAAGTAATTAAAGATTTTGGTAAAGTGGATATTTTGCTTAACGCTGCAGGTGGGAATATGAAAGAGGCAACAACTTCAGAAGGGCTAAATTTTTTTGATCTTCCTCTTTCAGCTTTAGAGAAAGTGGTGGGGCTTAATCTTTTTGGAGGGGCTTTACTCCCCTCGCAGGTTTTTGGAAAAATTATGGTGGAAAATAAAGAAGGAGGTTCAATTATTAATATTTCTTCTATGAGTGCTTTTTGCCCACTTACCAAAGTACCTGGTTATTCTGCCGCTAAGGCAGCAGTAAGTAATTTCACTCAGTGGTTAGCGGTTCATTTTGCACAAGAATATAATAAAAACCTACGAGTTAATGCCCTTGCACCAGGGTTTTTTCTAACCAATCAGAATCGTTTTTTGCTTACCGATAAAGAGGGTAATTTAACTCCTCGGGGTAAAACCATCATTGCTCATACTCCTATGGATAAATTTGGTGACCCTGAGGATTTGATTGGGGCCTGTGTCTGGCTGGCTTCTGATGCCTCAAAATTTGTAACCGGAATTATTGTTCCTGTAGACGGAGGGTTTAATGCTTTCTCGGGAGTTTGATTCGTATATCGTATATCGTATGTAGTATATAGTGAAGAGGAAGAGTGTAGAGCGTACATCGTTTACTAGCGAACTAAACACTAACGACTAAATAAGGAGGAAGGGTAAATGAAAAAACAAAATATTGGATTAATTGGTTTAGGTCCTATGGGACAAAATTTAACTTTAAACATGGAGAGTAAAGGTTACTTTGTGGCTGTGTTTAACAGAACAAGCTCAAAAACAGAAGATTTTGTCAGAGGGGCAGCCCGGGGCAAAAATATATTTCCAACTTATTCTTTAGAGGAGTTTGTAAATTCTTTAGAACCTCCTCGGAAGATAATTTTGCTGGTAAAGCAGGGAAAACCGATTGATGATTTTATCCTAAAACTCATTCCTTTATTGAGTAAAGGTGACTTAATCATTGATGCTGGAAATTCTTATTTCAAGGATACGATAAGACGCAATAGAGAGTTAAATGATTTAGAATTATTGTTTATCGGTACAGGCATTTCTGGAGGAGAAGAAGGAGCCTTAAAAGGACCGGCTATAATGCCTGGTGGACAGAAAGAAGCTTATTCTCTGGTAGAAAACATATTCAAGAAGATTGCAGCCAAAGCCTATGATGGTGTTCCCTGTGTATCCTATATTGGGCCTGATGGGGCAGGTCATTTTGTGAAAATGGTCCATAATGGTATTGAATATGGAGATATGCAATTAATCGGTGAATGTGTCTGGGTGTTTAAAAATGCCTTAAATATGAGTTCCAAGGAGATTGCCCAGATTATGACCAGCTGGAATAGTGATGATGACCTTCTTCGTTCTTATTTAGTAGAGATTACTGGGGATAGCATGAAAGAAAAGGATAAGAAAAGTGGAGAATATTTAGTTGACCGAACAGCTGATATTACCAGGATGAAAGGAACGGGTACCTGGACAGTGCAAAGCGCTTTGGAATTGTTAGTCCCCATTCCTACTATTACTGCAGCAGTTTTTTCTCGAGAGATGTCTCAAGACAAAGATTTAAGACTAAAAGTTTCAAAAAAATTATCTATTTTTAGAGAAAAATATGTGGGAGAAAAAGAACAGTTTATCCAGATTGCCCATGATGCCCTATATCTGGCTAAGATTTCTTCTTACGCCCAAGGCATGGCTTTATTACAGGCTGCTTCCAGGGAATATAAATGGGACCTTAATTTAGGAGAAATTGTTAAGGGATGGCGAAGTGGATGCATAATTCGGGCTCAATTTTTGGATGAAGTTACCAAGGCCTATGAAGAGAATCCGGGAATACCTAATCTTTTGACTGCTCCTCGATTCGCTGCGGTAGTTAAGCAAGGTCTTAATAAATTAGCTAATTTTATAGAAATTGCTCATTGGGTAAAAGTACCTGCTCCGGCCATGAATAATGCTTTTGATTATATTCTCCAACTGTCCAGTCCA
>JBBRDV010000055.1:0-9567 GCA_038203565.1 Atribacterota bacterium | reverse complement strand
TTAAAATAATTTTCTAAATCCATAATAAACTTAAAAATCTCCCATATATAATGAATAATGTCTATTTTTAGGATGATAGCATTCAATAAAATCTTTTAAATCCTCAAACTCCATCTTGTTTTCCTTTAAAGTAAAATGCATATTGGTACGTAAGTCATATATCCAAACTTCTTTGGTCCAAGGATTTTTACTTGCAGGGGGATTGTCAAAGAAAATTACATTTGCTTTCACGCCCGGTTTGTAAAATAGTACTGAAACTCCATACTCGGGATATTATTGTATCTGTATTCATCTCTTTTTCCTCTTTTTATTATTGAATTCAAACTTTTCTTTTTCCTGTTTTATCCTTTCTAACAGCTTTTCAGCAGACTCGCCTGCCTGACTGCTGATTTTTAATAAGTCTTTTAAACATCTTCTCCCACTTGTTTTTTTCAATTTTTTTTCTCTATCTAAAGCTTCTTTAAATGTATCTACTATTTCATAATAAAATAATCTTATTGGTTCATGTTTTTTTGTCCATTGAGCAGCCTTACCTTTCTGGTGCAATTTCCATCGATCTAATATTTTTTTAGTTTGCCCGATATAAACACTCCCATTGTTGCATTCTATCGCATATACATACCACTTACCTTGCTCTGATACAAGTAAATTCATCTCATTATTAGCTAAATATTTATTTTCCATTTTTGCTCATTTTATCTTTTTTAATTTTTATTTGTTTTAAAAGTTCACAAACAGGCAGGTCATTTGGCTAAAATTTCTTCAATTATATCATGTAACAGGAATTCTTTTAAGGAGAAATTAGGATGGCTTGCCTGGCAATGAAGATTTTAATTATCAATTAAGATAGCGGTATTTACCAATGTATTAATTTTTTATTTCAAATAAATTTAATAATGTCTTTTGGTGATTTTTTTCCTATTTTAGGTATGACTGCATCTTTATCCGGATAGCCAACGACCATTATCAAAAAGGGTCTTTCGTTAGAAGGACGAGATAAAATATGATTCAGGAAACCCATTTTACTGGGTGTGTAAGTCAAACAAGTAAGCCCAACATGTTGTAAGGCAGATATAAGTATGCCTGTAGAAATGCCTACCGATTCATTCACATAATAATGGCTTCTTTTACTTCCATCCGGTAAAAGACCATAACGTTGAGCGAAAATAACGATTAGATAGGGAGCTATTTCTAAAAAAGGTTTATTTTCATTAGTCCCCAAGGGCTTTAAATCTTCTGCCCACTTTAAGTTGGTTTTTTGGTTATAAAATTCTCCTTCTGCTTTTTCGGCTTCCTTACGAATCTGTCGTTTAACCTCCGGATTGCTTACCACTACAAAACTCCAAGGCTGCATATTGGCTCCACTGGGTGCTGTTCCGGCTGCGCGAATACAATTTTCTATAATAATACGGGGTACCGGCTTATCTGAAAATTGGCGGACTGTTCGCCTTTTTTTCATTTCTAAATAAAATGCTTCTGAGCGTTTCTCCATCTCGATTAAAGGATACTCATCATAATTTAAAAGAGAATAAAATTCTGTTTTTTCCATAAAAATCACCTTTTTCCTAATACATTTTTTGTTACGGGACTAGTTATATGACATTTTCCTTTTTTTGGTTTACATTTTGTGAATTTGTAAAGCCTATCCCTATTAATCTTACAAAAAGAGGCATCTTATCAAATTTCTTTTGAAAAAATTAAGGTGCCTATAATCATTTCTAATTACCCCCTTTGTTATCCAATAGGCTTTAATTATTTTAATATTTCAAATAAAAACAACATCGGGATAAAAGCTTAATAGTTATTGGCTTTTATTTCAAAGTAAGCTTGCGGGTACTCGCAGGCCGGACATTTTTGAGGCGCTTCTGGACCCTCCAATACATAACCACAATTTCGACATTTCCAGATAACCACTCCATCTTTCCTGAAAACCCGGTCACTTTTCAAGTTTTTCAATAATTTTCTATATCTTACTTCATGATGTTTCTCGACTTTAGCTTTTGATTCCTTAGAAATTATCATCATTTTTTTGTATTTTTATTTTATATTTTCAACAAATTGAATTTTTATTCCATTTGGGTCAAGTATATATATAAACTTAATAGAAGGATTTGGTTGGAATGGCCCTGAAGGGATGGAGATATTATTTTTCTTCAATATCTCAATCATTCGTTCAATTGAATCAACCACAAAACCCAGAGAAATATCTTTTCCCATAGTAATATCATCAACTTTTTTATTGTAAATTAATTCTATTTGTGTTTCGCCAGATCCCAGAAAAATAATTTCCATATCCGGATTTGGCTTCATTCTCCTATTCATATTAAGACCAATGATCTCCTGATAAAAATGCAATGATTTTTCCATGTCCTTTACATTGATAGTTACCCAACAAAATTTCATTTGTACCTCCTTAAAATATAGATATTAATTATATTACACTGCACATAATGTTTCGGGGTGACTGATGTTCGGCACCCTGACTATCACACAATTTAAAATAACCGGACACCTTTGTTTATGCGTTCAACAAAGTTAAAAACCTACTGCTTGACCATCTTTTCTATGATCTGAAGCTCCACAATATCCCTGGTCTATTTTGTTAATCAATTGTACTCCACCGAATGATGAGCTGTCTCTGATGGTGATTTTATGTCCCCTTTTTTTCAAATCCTTTATAATCTCTTCATTCATTCCCTCTTCCAATGCAACTTCCATATCACTCAATACACACCATCGGGGTGCATCTGATGCTGCTTGAGAATTTTGATGATAATCAATCATTCGAATCAAAATTTGCGCCTGTCCCTGAGGCTGCATGGCACCACCCATCACTCCAAAACTCATGACCGGTTGGCCTTCTTTGGTGACAAATGCAGGAATGATGGTATGGAAAGGTTTCTTTCCGCCATCAACCTGATTGGGATGGTTTTTCTTTAGACTAAAACATGCCCCTCTACTTTGCATGCTTATTCCTGTACCGGGAATAACAATTCCTGAGCCGAAACCAGTATAATTAGATTGAATGAATGAAACCATCATGCCATCTTTATCCGCGGAAGTCAGGTAAACGGTATCCCCATGTTCCTGGAGAAAACCATAGGAATATTTTTGTGCTTTATCTAAATGAATGCACTTTGCCCTTTCGGACAAGTAGGCTTCATTTAATAAATCGTGATAGTTGATATTCATATAATCCGGGTCGGATATATATTGGTATAAGTCCGTAAAAGCCAATTTCATGGCTTCAATTTGTAAATGAATACTATCGACCGAATCTAAGGGATATTTTTCGATATTTAAATGAGAAAAGATTCCTAACATAATCAATGCGGCAATTCCCTGACCATTTGGGGGAATTTCGTGAATATCAAATTCCTTATAATGAAGAGAAATGGGTTCCACCCATTCGGCTTGATGATTCAGCAGGTCATCTTTGGTAATAAAACCTCCAGTTAATTGAGCATGAGTTACAATTTTATCAGCCAACCTTCCCCGGTAAAAACTATTGGTTTTAGTTTGGGCAATTTCCGATAATGTATTTGCCTGATTTACAAAACATATCTTCTCACCTGCCGCTGGCGGTCTTCCCTGAAAGGTAAAACTGTCCCTAAACTCTGGAAATTCTTTATATTCGCCGATATCCCTTTCCCATGCCTTGGCAGTAATAGGAGAAACATGAAAGCCTTCTTTAGCATATTTGATTGCCGGTTGGAATAAGGTCTCAAAAGGCAACCGCCCAAATCTATTAGATAATTCAAACCATCCCGATACGGCTCCGGGAATCGTGACTGCATCCCAGCCAACAAAGGGCATTTTTTTATATTTTTTACTGAAATATTCAAAATTCCATGATTTTGGGGATTTTCCTGATGCGTTTAATCCATATAATTTTTCGGATTTATTGTCCCAGATAATGGCAAAAGCATCTCCGCCAATTCCATTACTAGTACATTCGACCACTGTAAGGGTAATGGCAGCAGCAATGGCGGCATCCGCTGCATTACCTCCTTTACGCAAAATTTCAAGTCCGGCCTGTGCTGCCAACGGTTGAGAAGTGGCTACCATGTTCCTTGCAAAAACTGGCATCCGCTGCGAAGAGTAAGGAAATTCCCAATTATAATTTAACAATTCATATCACCTCAAAAATAAAAATATTATTATACATTCGGGATGCTTTGCAAGACTCCAGGGGGCAGATTTCACAACTTCACATGCTTTCCAGAAGAAATATTCTTTTCATCTATTTTATTATCACAAATAAATAAGTGTATGTTCCTATTAATCCCCCTGATATTTTTGAAAGTCCAAGAAAATGTTACCATAGAAAAATAGTATTATCAAAATAATTGCAAGCATACTTAACCCATATTTATATTAGAACAAATTTATGACAAAGAGTAGCAATGGTAAAACAAATAAGACCGCGAATGTAGTAAAAATCCAGCAGGAATTGACCAAATCAACATTTAAGTTATAAATATTCGCAGCAATAACAGAATTAAAGGCAACTGGCATGGCAGACAGTATTAAAGAAACCTTTAACGGTAAACCCTGATTAATGGATTGATAATCAAGTAATAGTGCAATCACTAATATGGTTGCGGGCACTACTATAAATTTTACAAGAGATATAAGAAAACATTCTTTGAGATATTTGGAAACACGACTAAATTTAAAGGTAAGACCAACTGAAAAAAGCAAAATAAAAGTGGTTAGCGGAATGAGAATTTCATTAATTATTGTATAAATTTCCGGGCGTTTTAAGGAACTTAGATTCAGGGAAATACCAACCAGAACAGAACCTACTCCTATATAAAAAAAGGGATCCTTAATCACTTCTATTATTTTTTTTGTGGTTTCTTTTTGTTCAACAAAATCCTCAGCATACATATGGGCTATAGGATATCCCAAACCATAGTACAATAAACGCATAAGAAAAGTCAAAATGGGTACTAAAGCATATCCTTCTTCACCTAAATAAAAAAAACAAATCATTCCACCCAGGGTTACATTATTGGCAAAGTATCCACAACTGAACATTGAGCCAATGTCTATACGGTTATAATGATAATATTTTGCAATCATAACAGCAAAAAAGCCACCGGTGATGGTAGAAACTGCTCCTACAAAAGGCATACTGATGATTTTTGTAATACTTTCTATCTTAAAAATCCATAAGCTCCCGATATAAGTAACGGAAACAAACCAAAGCATTCCCAGTTTCTGTAGAAAAATACTTATTTCTTTTTTTGATTCAGAGGTAATCCAATGATTTTTGTCAATTAATTTCTGACAGAGATACCCACTGAATGTACCCACAATTAATACTAAAAATGTTTTTAATAATGCAAGGGCCATTCTTCCTCCTAAAGCCTAAATCAATAATGACAATAATTAAACACCAAACAAAGACAAAAATCAAATAAAATATTTTGTGCAATCGGATTTTGCATTATAGCTTTACAATTATTAGTTATACATATTTTAAGTAGCATTCATAATTTAGCTTAAAAATTGGTTATACATATGATCTTTCCTATAGAATGATGATAAAAAGGTTTAAAGTTTAAAGAACATTATTTTTTATAATACAGTATGTACCTGTTAAAAATATTTCAGTTAACTATTTTTATTATTTTAAAATATACTTGTCTTCTCTAACATAAAATTATTCTTTTAAAACCAGAAAAACATATATTCTATTTTTATAATTATTCTATTCTTTAGACTAAAAATTATTATTTATTGGAAAAATATTTACAAAAAATAAAAAAAGCTCTTTAGCAAAAGCCAAAGGGCTATAATTGTCTGGCTCCCCTTTTGGGAGACGTTTCGAATTTTTGATTTAAATAATAGCATGGTTAACAAGCCCTTAAGATTCCAGGGGGTAGGCTTCACAAGTTCTTTGTTCCCCACTTTCTTTTTTTAACCTTAAGTTACTTGGTATAAGGTCGCTTTTGTTTATGTGTGAAATTAATTGATTATGCCAAACGAAATATCCACTTGCTTTACTTGTTTTACCAATACTTTAACAGTTCGTTTCATGCTTTCTATCACAATAGAGACATTTTTGATCATGACCTGAAATCAATTGACCACATTCCGGGCAACTATAGCGATGGTTTTGAATGAGTATAAATTGATGGATCCCTTTTTTCTTGATGAGTCTCAAATTATCGATCAAACTCATCCCGTATCTTTCATGGTACTTATCACCCAGCTTACTTACATGAACGCCTCATATTATTAGTAATAGAATATAAATATCATTTACACTTTTAAATGATGTAATTTTATCCTGGAGAGATGCCAACTTAGCAAAAAAATGATTACAAAAATAATAATGGGAATCGAAATCATCCATAAGATAAAATAATTCTCTGGAGCATTAAAAAAGAATAGGGTAAAGAAACCCATTAAAATAATCGCTATGCCACCAATAAATTACCATTTAAAGGTTAAAAGAACAAAGATTAATAAAATAAACCAGGGTAAATAGCCATTCTTCCTAAGCCAATTTTTATTTTTATTATATTCCGGTATAAACAGTTTAACCTTATTCCAGAAAGATTTAGAATGGTTTCTGTTATATTTCAAGACCCCCTTAGCTTAATTTTTGAAGCAGAAGCTTACCGGAATTTTCGATATCGCCGAATCAAAGTATTCGTTGAACTATCGTGATTAAGTTGAGGTATAGCCTTACTTTCAAGTTCCGGGGTAATTTGCTCTGAAAGCTTCTTGCCCAACTCTACTCCCCACTGGTCAAATGAGTTAATCTGCCAGATAACCCCCTGGGTAAAAACACTATGTTCATACAAGGCGATTAGTTTCCCAAGCGCTTCCGGAGTCAGCCGTTCCAGAAGGATAGTACTTGATGGCCGATTACCCTCGAAGGTTCGGTGTGGCACCAGCCATTCCGGTGTACCATCGGTTAGGACTTCCTGAGAGGTTTTACCGAAGGCAAGCGCTTCTGTTTGGGCAAAGACGTTGGCCATAAGTAAATCATGATGACGACCAAGTGGATTAAGTGGCTGAATAAAAGCGATAAAGTCACAGGGAATTAATTTCGTCCCCTGATGAATCAACTGATAAAAAGAATGCTGACCATTGGTACCAGGTTCCCCCCAATAGATAGGCCCGGTTTGGTAATCAACTTTCCTACCATCAATGGTAGTCTGTTTTCCATTGCTTTCCATGGTCAACTGTTGCAGATAAGCAGGGAAGCGCTTCAAGTATTGTTCATAAGGGAGTACCGCCATGGTTTGTGCACCAAAGAAATTGTTATACCATATACCCAAAAGACCCATAAGCACCGGCAGATTCTCCTCGAAAGGAGCCATGCGGAAATGTTCGTCCATCTGGTGAAAACCGTCAAGCATGGCCTGAAAATGTTCCGGACCGATGGCTATCATGGTGGATAGCCCAATCGCCGATTCCATGGAATAACGTCCCCCAACCCAATCCCAAAATTCAAACATATTTTTAGGGTCGATACCGAATTTTCCCACTTCTGACAGGTTGGTTGAGACCGCTACGAAATGTCTGGCAATAGAAGATGGATTTTTTAAAGTATTCAGAATCCATTTTCTGGCAGTATGCGCGTTGGTCATTGTTTCCAGGGTTTTAAAGCTCTTTGAAGATACGATAAATAATGTTTCCTCAGGGTTGAGACCATAGGCTGCCTCGGCAAAGTCAGTGCCGTCAATATTGGAGATAAAGTGAAAGTTCAGGTTGCGTTGACTATAATACCGCAATGCTTCATAGGCCATCATCGGTCCCAGGTCGGACCCTCCGATTCCAATATTGATAATATTACGGATTATTTTACCAGTATACCCTTTCCATTCTCCGTTTCGTACCTGATTAGAAAAATCGGCCATTTTACCAAGAACATCATGGACCCGAGGGATAATGTCTTCACCTTCCACAACAATACGTTTTCCTTTTGGTGTACGTAAGGCCACATGTAGGACCGCTCTCTTCTCAGTAACATTGATTTTATCACCCCGGAACATGGCATCAATGCGGGAGTGCAGACCTGATTCCTCCGCTAATTGCATCAGCAGTTTGAATGTTTCATCGGTAATCCGGTGTTTTGAATAGTCAAAGTATATACCTACCGCTTCAACTGCCATATGTTCCCCACGCCTTGGGTCATCCGTAAAAAGCTTACGTAAATGTAAACTACGTATCTTCCGGTAATGAGCTTCCAGGGCTATCCATGAAGCATATTGATTCAGTGGTTTTTTAGCTGTTAGCATGTTAAGCACTCTCCTTATATCCTTTTATCATCCTTCTTTCGGAGGATGAATTGCTCTCCTTCTTATTTTATATTTTCAACCAATTGAATTTTTACTCCATTTGGGTCAAGTATATATAAAAACTTAATAGAAGGATTTGGTTGGAATGGACCTGAATGGATGGCGATATTATTTTTCTTCAATATCTCCATCATTCGTTCAATTGAATCAACCACAAAACCCAGGGAAATATCTTTTCCCATAGTAATATCATCAACTTTTTTATTGTAAATTAATTCTATTTGTGTTTCGCCAGATCCCAGAAAAATAATTTCCATATCCGGATTTGGCTTCATCCTCCTACTAATATTAAGACCAATGATCTCCTGATAAAAATCCAAAGATTTTTCCATATCCTTTACATTGATAGTTACCCAACAAAATTCCATTTCTACCTCCTTTATAATTTAGATATTAATTATACTGTATGGCTTATAACATTTCGGAATGTCTGATCTTCAATACTATTTATTATACTATAAATCTTTCATAAATTCTTATTCAAATAAAAGAGCCCTTTAGCAAAATGCAAAGGACTATAAATGTCTGGTTCTTCTTTTTGAATACGTTTCGAATTTTTGATTTAAATAATAGCATGGTTAATAAGTCCGTAAGATTCCAGGGGGCAGACTTCGCAACTTCTTTGTTCCCAACTTCCTCTTTTTATCTTTAGTTTCTTGGCATAAATAAATTAACTCTTGCTTATGTGTGAATTTAATTGATTATGTTAAACGAAATGTCCCTTTGTCTTATATTCTGCTATCTATTTTGTCATATTGCAAGACCTGACCCTCATTTTTTCATACGAATTGGAGCAACTGTATTCAAAAAAGAACAGCTTGCTATGACTAGCGATGATGAATATGTCAATATCATGTTTGATAAATCCAGATTATCTCCCCATAAAGGGACCTCAACAGCTGACAAATTAGCAAAGACCGGTTCTATACCATTAAGATTTGTGCGATTTGAATTAGATAATGGTAGTATGGAATATTTGGCTACGAATCTTTCAAGAGAAGAATTCAATACATCTGAAATTGTATATTTATATAGATTACGCTGGGGAATAGAAACTGCATATGATGTGTTAAAGAATAAGCTTTTTATAGAAAATTTTACCGGAACCAAGCCCATTATGATTGAACAGGATATTTACGCTACGCTATATTTATGCAATGTTATGCATGATATTCTTCTAGATGCTAAGTTAGAGTTTAATATTAAAAATCATCAAAAATACAAGTATAAAATGGAAATTAAT
>JBBRDV010000054.1:0-9601 GCA_038203565.1 Atribacterota bacterium | reverse complement strand
TCTCTAAGTACTATCATTGTGGCTATAAATGCTCAATTTTTATCCATAAGGAAATAAAATAGATTAAATAATATTTTTTATAAGACATTGTTTTAATTTGTTATATTTTAATAGATATTTAAAACTACTTTTAATTGATGACACACTTTTTCCGTCTCATCACTTATATAAAAGTTCAAAAATCGTCCTGTCTGGGGAGGCAATTTATAAATATTGCAAGCATGAATAAGTTCAGATACATCTATACCATTGCTAGGATGAAAGAAGTCAACTAAAATAGAAGCAAAAAGAGGTGCATATGGATCATGAAGGGGAGTATTGGAACAGCTGCTTATCTCTCCTATATCCGACCTTATTGGGGAAAGGCTATAACCAGGCTAAACTATATAGAGAAATTATCCCCTTAAGGCTAAGGTAAGATATAAAGCCATTAATTGACCTGTACCCGATTAGCCGGACACCTAGAAAGTCTGCTATAATAATAACATGAAAGGAAGTGTTAAGCTAATGGGAAGGAAAGGATTTACACCTGAATACAAAGAAGAAATTATTAAACTGGTTACCGAACGTAAAAAGAAGATTAGTGAAGTAGCAAAAGATATTGGAGTAACTTCCACCTCTATAAAAAGGTGGATTACACAATATAGTGAATACGGAAAGGATGCTTTTCCCGGTAAAGGCAACCTAAGAACTGAAGATGATAAGATAAGAAAATTAATGCGGGATAATATCGATCTAAAAGAGGAAAATGAATATTAAAAAAAGCTATGGCCATCGTACGTCACGAAGAAACACCGTAGACAGGTGTTTGAAATTCCATAGGAGATGAGGGTAGGCCCCTCGAATTCGCTATACAGGTAGTGATTTCAAATCACCTTAAGGTGCCTTTGTCAAAAGCAAAGGTATTGAGCGTTAAGGAAAAGGCAAAACAGAAGATTTTGTCAGATGTGTGTTATCAAGATGAACGCAAGTGAACCATCGAAGACGCTTCGAAAAGCTCAATCGCTATCAAAACCAGTGGGGATGGCTACACTGGGATTAGCTTAGGAGAAACCTGTTTACCGCCTAAGCGGTAGCCGGAGTAAAGGTGGCATGAGGATAACACAGGCTTCTATGGGAAACGTGAGAACCTAACACCTTGGTGATAAGGGAAAAGTCACAAGTAAAGACCTTACGAGGACGAAAGTACCGAGACAAGGTGGTACAGGGGCGGAATAGCCCGTAGTAGCAAAGAAGCTTCGGTAATAGAAGCAGAGCAAAGGGGCTATGTTATCCAGTTTTACTTTTTAGTCAACCAATCCTTTGGGAGGAACTAAAATGGCTAAGACAAAATCGTTTGACATTACCAAACAGATGGTATATCGAGCGTATAAGCGAATCAAAGCAAATAAAGGAACAGCAGGAGTTGACCATATCTCGCTGGAGCAGTTTGAAGATAACCTAAAAGATAACCTGTATAAGCTCTGGAACAGGCTTTCCTCAGGAAGTTATTTCCCATCAGCGGTTAGACCAGTGGAAATCCCGAAGAAAAAGGGAGGAATAAGAGTCCTTGGCATACCGACCGTAGCGGACCGGATTGCCCAGATGGTCGTTAAAACCAGCTTTGAAGAAAAGGTAGAAAAACACTTTCTGGCCGATTCATACGGTTATCGACCAGGGAAATCAGCCCATGATGCCCTGGAAGTGACTGTAAAAAGATGCTGGAAAATGGATTGGGTATTAGAATTTGACATCAAAGGGCTCTTTGACAACATTAATCATGAACTATTACTCAAAGCAGTCCACAAACATACCCAATGTCCGTGGGAGTTGCTCTATATAAAAAGATGGCTGAGGGGAACCATATCCAGGGAAAGTGGTGTGCCACAGGGCGGAGTAATTAGTCCAATATTGGCCAGCTTATTTCTACACTATGCTTTTGACCAATGGATGAAAACATATTTCCCTAATAACCCTTGGTGTAGGTATGCTGATGATGGGATTATACACTGCAGGACCAAGAAACAGGCAGAATTGATCAAGAGATGTCTCCAAAAGAGGTTCCAAGAATGTTACCTAGAGATTCATCCCGAGAAGACGAAAATAGTGTACTGTAAAGATTCCAATCGGAAAATGAATGAAGAAAACATTCAATTTACCTTCTTAGGCTATACCTTTAAACCACGAAAGGCAAGAGGTAGAACTGGCACAGTCTTTACCAGTTTTCTGCCAGCAATAAGCAAGGAGTCCAAAGAGGGTATACACGAGAAGGTAAAAAGCTGGCGGCTACTGTGAATGACCAATCAATCAATTACTGACATTGCAGAAAAGTATAATCCAATGATTAGGGGATGGCTTAACTACTACGGGAAGTACGGGAAAAAAGAATTAACCAGAGTACTGGAACATATTAATCTACACCTTAGCTTTTGGGTAAGAAGAAAATATAAGAGGTATAAATGGAAGCTCAAAGAAGCCATCAGATATTTGCGAAGAATAGCGATACATTCCAGTAATCTATTTGAGCACTGGAAAGTTGGAATAATGCCAGCGACCGGATAACAAGAGCCGGATGAGCCGAGAGGCTCACGTCCGGTTCTGTGAGGGGCTGAGGGTGAAAATCCCTCGGTCTACTCGACTTCAGCAGGGACGTGAAATGATCTATAAATTTATCAAAAAATACCGCTCCGCATTTCGCGTTGTGAAGATGTGCCAGGTTTTAGAAGTATCAAGGAGCTCATATTATGGCTGGTTGAAAAGGTTACCAAGCATACACCAAAAGGAGGATAATATCCTCGTAGAAAAGATGAGGAGGATTCATAAAGAATCATATAAAACCTACGGGATACGCAGAATAAAAGCTAAATTAAATAAAGAGGGTATCTCCTGTGGTAAGAATAGAATAGCAAGGTTGATGAGAGAGAATGGTATATTTAGCCGTCTAAGAAGAAAATACAAAAAAAGCATTAAAACAAGTAATAGGCAGAGAAAACCCGAGTCATGGCTTGATCTTCCATTCTGATAGAGGGTCTCAGTATGCTGCTTATGCCTTTCAAGAAATATTATGTAAGTATTGTATCCGGCAGAGTATGAGCCGTAAGGGAAATTGCTATGATAATGCCTGTATGGAATCCTTTTTTTCTACCTTAAAAAAGGATGTTATCTATGGTATAAGATTTAAAACACGAGAAGAGGCTAAACTGGTTATTATTGAATATATTGAAACTTTCTATAATTGCCACCGGTTTCACTCCACACTGGGAAACATGTCACCAATGGAATATGAACGTCAATATAGTTGCCAAGAAGAGGTAGCCTAACCATGATGGTTAAAATAATGAGCGATTGTAAGAGAATGAAAGAAAAAGTACACTTTCATGTGTCTATATTAGCGGGAACAGTCCACTTTTTTACTATTTTGGGTTAGCCCACTTTTGAAATGTAAATCATCAAGAAAATAGTGCACTTTTGATTTGTAAATGACAGGACTCAAACAAACATTGACTTACTTACTTATAATATGCTATAATATATTTGCTGGTGGCATCTTAATCAAACCAGCAAAAAAATAAATCAATATTAAAAAAAGGAGGATTATAATGGCTCAAGAAAAATCAAAAATTAATGAAGCTTTAGCAATTCTGGAAGAAGCTGCCAAGGATAAGAAAGAGGAACTCAACAAACTTGTTGGTAGCGGTTATGCTAATGTTCGTGAATTATTTACCGAAGGTTTAAAGAAGTCCAGCCAGGTACAGGAAAAGCTTGGTGATGCCGTGAGTGACGGAGAAAAGATCGTGGAAGATACAATAAAAAGAGGAAGCATGTACGTTCAGGATGCTGCGAATCAGTTAGGTAAAGAGATCCATAACAAACCGATGTTGTACCTGGCGATAGTTTCGGGAGTTTCACTGTTTATTGGATATCTTTTGGGTAGCAAAAAAGAGGGAAATAAATGAAAAGCCTGCTTGCCTCTCTGTTGTCCAACCGGGTTTTTGGCATAAAAAATCTGTCTGAAAAAATCGTTAAGCTAAAGATGGCAGCCGGTTATGTGAAAACAGTAAAGGTCTTTCGCAGAATCATAGTTCGTATGTTTGCTATGCTGTTTTGCCTGTTTTTTTTTATCAGCGGAATAACGATCATACATCTGACCATATTGTTTTTTGCGCCCTGGACGGAAATAACACGTATTATACTCACGGTGATATTTGGCTGTATTTACATTTTTTTAGGTGCCGGACTTTTTGTTTTTCTGCTTTCTGAGAAAAACTGGATACAGCTTTTTCAAGTCGATGAGTTAATTGAGCATTTAACCAAGGATGATCAATCCGATCAAAAAAGGAGAGTTTAATTATGAAGAAAGATCCCAATATTTTTGAGGCTCTTTCAATATTAGATAAAGCATTAGTAGAAAATAAGGATGAAATCCGAAAGCTTCTTGGCGAGAAATACAAATATCTGCATGACACCCTTTTTGATACATTGGCCTCAAAAATTCCACCTTCCTCAAAACGGGTACCGTTAAATACTGCCCAAGACGTCCAAAAAAGAATTTGGCTGGAAACTGTGGAAAACATCACAGCTTACGTGAATGCGACTGGTGAGAAAATCAATAGAAGGGTAGAAGAGCTGGATGAGGAATGGGATGTTGAACGTATTCTTGAAACCAATACTTCAGCGCTTGCGCTTTTAGGAATATTGTTGTCTTTTAATAACCGCCGGTGGCTTTTACTACCGATAGGTGCCGCATCATTTCTGCTTCAGCACGCGGTGCAGGGTTGGTGTCCGGCCTTAGCGCTTATAAGGAGATTAGGGATACGTACACAGAGAGAGATCGGCCAGGAACGCAATGTACTTAAGCGTTTACGGGGTGATTTTGGGAAAATAAACCAAACAGGAACAGATTCTCGTAAATTGGCGATTGAATTATTAGAAAAAGAATTGGCCTGATTTTTTAAAAAGATAATGTAATAAAAAAGGGGTGAAGCAGAAAATAGCTTTCCCTAATATTTAGTAATTTATGGATCAACGTTAGAAGTTTGTGCAAGAAAAAATACTTGTCCCCTGTTTCTATAATAAAAATTATAGTCAGCAGCGAATTGCTTATATATAGCTGCTATGAGGAAAGGTATTGCTTATGAATAAATCTATTTGGTTTTTTGATAGCAAAAATACAAAAGTTTATTCTACTGATAGGAAAAAAGCTGAAATCATTGTTATTGGCGCTGGTTTAACTGGCCTCTTAACTGCATGGCAGCTTTGCCAGGAAGGTCGCGACGTCTTGGTGCTTGAAGCAAGGGAGATTGGCAGTGGAACCTCAGGCTATACTACAGGAAAAATCACAAGTCAACACAGTATAATCTATCAGAATTTGATTGATGATTTTGGGTATGATAAAGCAAAGCTTTATGCAGATTCTAATCAATGGGCAGTACAGGCTTTTATTGATCTAATTAACAAAGAAGGAATTAATTGTCATCTGCATGAACATCCGGCTTATATTTATACAGATGATGATATAAACATTCTCAATAAGGAAAATGAGGCAGCTCTTTCCCTTGGCTTACCCTCATCTATGGAACCAGTTAGCATCAGCCAGAATAAAGCCCTCTGTTTTCGTAGTCAGGCACAGTTTCACCCCAGGCAGTTTATGTCCGCTTTGGCTGATAAGATCATTAGCAGGGGTAGTGCAATTGCAGAACATAAACGTATTATAGATTTTAATGAAGATAATAAAAAATGTGTTATCAAAACTAAAAATGAAAGCTATGAATCAGATTACATTGTCATCGCTACATTATTTCCGATTCAGGATCATCTTTTCTATGCAATGCGACTTAAGCCGGTTCTGCATCATGCCATTGCCTATTCATATGAAAAGAAAGAGTTTGACGGTATGTTTATTGGAGAAAAGGGATTTTCCTTCCGCTATTATGAAGATTATTTGATTGTTGTGGGAGCTGATATTGCAATGGGAGATAATGACGAGATATACCAAAAACTTGACTATAAAGCCAGAAAGAAATTTTCGGTTAAAGAAATAAAAACACACTGGTCTGCCCATGATTTGCAGTCACCAGATATTATTCCCTTTATCGGTCCATATCACCCCGGTGTAAAAAGGATTTTTACTGCTACAGGTTTTGAAGCATGGGGAATTTCTCATGCTATGGTAGCCTCCAAGATTATTTCGGATTTAATTGCCGGACGGAATAATTCATGGGCCTCTTTATATTCTCCTACCAGAACGAACAAAGTATTGCCTGCTATGATCGAAAGATCCCAGGTTGCTTTGAAGAGCATAATCAAAAAAGGAAAACGCTGTACGCATATGGGATGTGGGTTAGTTTTTAACAATGCTGACCGAACATATGACTGTCCCTGCCATGGTTCGCGTTTTGATGAAGAAGGGAACATTTTGTGGGGTCCGGCAGTGAAGAAGATAAAAGGGTAAGCATATAAAATTAAGAGAGGAAAAATATTGTGAAAATGAAAGGGAGTAAAAATAATATTAAGATAGACGATTTTTTTTTCTTATAATTGGTCTGGTTGCCGGAGCACTCGGTTTTACGGTTCCTGCCGGGATGGCAACAGGGATTGCTAAAGTGTTTTGGGTATACCGCACTCTGTAGTATTTTACCCATAACAACTATGATACTGATACTCAATGAATAAGACCATTGCAAATCATTGTAGAAATCTCCAAGAAAAGGGAAGATTTTGATCTACCTGAAAAAATACTAAATAAAGAGGTTTGTTATGTCTTTAAAGACTGGTAATACAATAAATACGCTGTCAAACAAAAAAATGATCCAAATAGCAATAATTTTATTAATTGTTTTAAATTTTGATATTTTTCTCAACTGGATTAAATTTGTATATGGCATTATTTCTCCTATATTATGGGGTGTTGGAATTGCTTTTGTTTTAAATATAATCGTTGTAAAATATGAAAAAATATATTTTCCAAACAGTAAAAATAAATTCATCTTAAGAACCCGAAGAGTTGCCAGCATTCTTTTTACATTCCTGACGATTATTTTAGTTATTTCCCTCCTCCTATATATTGTAATTCCTCAAATAAAACAATCTATTCAGTCGCTATCTACTGATATACCGGGTACCTATGAAAGAGTAGTAGAATGGATAAAACAAACTGAACTATATCCGATTTTAAAACAAACAATAGAAGGAACGGAAGGAATCGATATTAGTGACAATAAATCAATAGAAAAAATCTGGGAACCAATTAATAATTGGGCATTTAGTTCTATAGGGGCTATATTTGGAGGAATTACTAAATTTGTATTAGCATTAGTTTTAAGTATATATATCCTATTTGATAAAAAAGTCTTAATAAATAATTACCGTAAATTGGCCAACACATATTTAAATAAAGATAAAAGAGAAAGATTGTCTAAAGTTTTTAACACAGCAGAAGAGACTTTTTCATGCTTTTTTATAGGGCAGTTTAAAGAGGCAATGATCTTAGGGTTTTTATGTACTATTGGCATGTTGATATTAAGATTACCTTATGCAGTTACTATTGGTTCTGTTGTGGGGCTATTTGCGCTAATTCCATTAATAGGTGCGTATTTAGGTGCTGCCTTTGGTCTATTGGTAATTATAGTGGTTAATCCTTACAGTGCAATTGTATTTTTTATTTTTATTATGGTTTTGCAACAGCTTGAAGGAACTTTTATATACCCAAAAATTGTTGGGACCAGTATTAAACTTCCGGGTACATGGGTATTTGCCACCATTATCGTGGGCGGCAGTTTAATGGGGGTTATAGGGATTCTATTAGGAATCCCACTCATAGCAACAATCTATAAATTGCTGCATAGGTGATGATTCATGATTCCTCATTTCCATAATAACAGTGATATCATTTAAAGTACTGCTCAAGATAGTGTAAAATTTTAGTAGGCGTTTTCTAAGAAGTCACTTGCTATTAAGTCAACAAAAAAAGTACACTTACCTCATAGACTAAACTGATCAATGAAAATTGTTAGTTAAATTTCAAAAGTGGACTAAATTAGAATAAATAAATTGCTAATTAAAATTTAAAAGTGCACTCTTGAAAGACTAAAAATTTACTATTTTTTATAATTATTTAGATGTAAATAATTTATCAGTTAAAAGTTAAAACCGGACTAAATTTAACTCAATATTTCTTTTGATTGTTCTTTGGAAATTTAGTATTTTTAAAAATTAAAACTTACTATACTTTTTTCTATGGATGTAAATAAATTAAGAATCAAAAGTGCACTAAATTAAGCTCACTATTTTTAACTTTTTGATGACCTAAAAACTCATCTCTATGCCAGAATCTTACTTCCGATACACCAGACTCTTTATCCGGTACCATCCGAAGTTGTATCCTTTCTGCCTGTGCGTTTCCGCACCTGTCTGCGTGCAACGCACAGGCAGGCGCACAGGCAGGCGCAGACAGGTCATGCAGTGGCGCACCAGGTACTTTTAATTCTAAATTATTTATTGAGATTTTACGATAAGGGTTTACCATTCTTTCTACCCTTAAACAGAAGATATCCTTGGTTGATAAAAATGGTGGCATTATCCTAAATTCTCTAAACAAAGTTCTTTTCTCTCTTATTGCTCTTTGAAATCTAATATAAGGTATCTCCCCGGTGGTAGAATGCACTATTGCGGATTAGCCTCATCGGTAAGTTGGTAGTGATTTCTCCAGAAGGAATCTCTACCCTGTACAAATCTAAATATTGAATGGCTATCTACATAATAGGCCAGAGGGAAACCATATTTCAATAGAACATCTTCTAAGGCCAGGATATGTTCCCAGGTAGTCTCTCTTTCTACTAAGCAAGCATACAGGATCAACCTGCTGTAATCATCAAGTGAGGTAATCAGATACCATTTCCCGATCGTATATGGGGCGAACCGGTGGCAAGAGGAATCATGTTGGATCAGTTCCCCGGGATAGTTGGTCGATACTTCTTTGTCATGGGTTTCTCTCTTTGGCCTTAAAAAGTAAAAATTATTTCTCTTGGCCCGGTCGATGATGGTAGGCAGAGATACCTTTTGAGCATATTTTTGTTCTAAAAGATCTTTGATGTAACTGTAATTATAATATTTAATCGGTACATCTTTTGCTTTGATTAAATCCTTTTCGATCTTTAGCTCTTTTACAATATTTTTCTCAATATCCGGATCTATCTTTCGATTAATTGTTCTTCTTTCATACCGGATAGAAAAGCTATCTGGATCTTGGCGATATTTGGCCAGTAATTCAAAGAATTTCCTTCTTTTTATTCTGAGCATTTGCAAGATGTAATTAATCTTAATTTTTTTATCCAGATAACTTTTTAAGATTGATTTAACCTGACCATCGGTAAAGCTTTTGTGTAATTGTTTAGACATAATTTAGAACCTCTCTTCTCTTTAAGATTTAGTTCTAAATTACATCTTTTTACTGTTTTTAGGTAGTGCACTTTTGATTTGTAATTGACAAAAGTAAAAAAAGTATTGACAAAAAAATAAAATGGGATTATATTGAAACATAAAAGGCATATCTGATATCCAATATCCATAAATATTTTACCAAAAAATAAGAAAATTGAACATAGTCAATTATATTAATTGATAG
>JBBRDV010000053.1:0-10033 GCA_038203565.1 Atribacterota bacterium | reverse complement strand
CCCTTAATTTTTTAGGTATTTTGTTATGAATAAAATACCTTTATGATCTATATTTGTTTTTTACCACCAATAATCAAAGACAACAGTGGTTCCGAATAATGGATTAAAAATTTCTGTATGACTTTGAGCCCCCGCCGTATCAACTAAATAAATAGGTGCCCCAGAAGCGACATTGTAAACAGTAGCAGAACCCCAAGCAAGTACGTATGCGCTAGTCGGTAATCCATTTACATATACGGTACCATAACACCATGGATGTTGTGACATTACGGTTAAGGTATAGGTTGTCGGACCAGGTGGCGGGTTGATTGGTGGAGCAGTTGTTCCACAACCAGCAGAAATGACGCCAAGCATAGCAATTAAGACCAAACTTATAAAAATTTTCTTAAAAAATATCTTTCTCATTTTTTCTCCTTCTAAAAATATATTTTACATTATAAAAGTAAGCAAAAACAATGATTGATGAATACGTTAGAACAAATAAAATTCTAATTTAATTTAAATAAATACCACCTCCTCATTTAGTTACTGAATGAAAAGTTAAGTGATTGCAATTAAAGTTAACTATATTATACATATAAATTGTGTAATAACAACAGTGGAATATTTCCTATTATTATATATAATACCATAGCACTTTTAAAAAATCTTCTTTTTTTTAAAAATATTTTTAAATTTTTTTAAAATAATTTTTTCGACTTATATTCTCTTATATGATATATTATTAAAAATAACTAAAAATAAATTTGAATCTTGCATCTCTTAAAGCGTATTTTACGAAGAAGCCAGGAACCAGAATCCAGGATTCAGAATATAAAAATAATTTTTTAATCGGCCAATCAGTAAATTGAACGATCTTGCATCCTGCAACTTGTGTTTTAAACAGTAAACTGATGACTGACAACTGAAAACCATATATTTACTTGTATTTTAAACTATAAACTAGCAGCTTGTTTCTCTTTGTTTAAAAACAAAAAACTATTAACTAAAAACCGAAAACTAACGACAAAACAAAAAGGAGTGATAATTTATGAAAGTTAAATATGCAATAATTTTTGTTCTGATAATACTATCAATTAGTCTAACCGGTTGTTTTTTATTTCCCCCCAGGAATAATACTGCCGAATGGACGGTAATGGTATATCTTGATTCCGATAACAACCTGGAAAGTGCGGGTATTGATGATATAAACGAAATGGAGATAGCCGGTTCGACAAAAGAGGTTAATATTGTAGTACAAGTCGACCGAATTCCTTATAGTATATTAGCTTCTAACCATCAAGGTTATGCTGATGATATTTCTAATGGTAATTGGACTAATACCAGGAGATATTATATTACTCAGGATCTTGACCCGGTGCAGATAAATTCTCAATTAAAAAATGATTTGGGTGAACTTAATATGGGTGACCCTCAAACCTTAATTGATTTTGCCGATTGGGCAACAGTTTATTATCCGGCTAAAAAATATTTACTGGTAATCTGGAATCACGGAGGGGGATTCCGTTCCTTAAATCTCACTAAAGATATTGCCTGGGATGATACCAGTGGCGGAGACAAAATAACTATGCCTGAGTTAGAATATGCCCTCTCTGCTGTTAATACTCAAATAGGGGGAAAGATTGATATCGTGGGGATGGATGCCTGTTTTATGGCTATGACTGAGGTGGCTTATCAGATAAAAGATTATGCTGATATTCTGGTTACCTCAGAAGAAAACGAGCCCGACGATGGCTGGCCCTACGATACTATTCTGGCTCAACTGGTGAGCGATCCTCTTATGCCATCTGAGCAGTTGGCGGTCGATATTGTTGATAAATATATTTTAGCTTATCCTTATGGTAATGTCACTCAATCAGCAATTGACCTAAGTTATATGGATACTTTGACCTCCCAGTTATCCAATTTAGCTTTGGCCATAATGAGTGATTCCTCTACCACTAAAAGTAAATACGTTCTTGCCTCTACAAGCAGTCAGCATTATGGAGATTGGGATTTTATTGATTTGCATGATTTTTGCAATCAATTAGTAGTTTATTCAAATAGCCTTGAAGTCAAAAATATTGCCTTAAACATCCAACAGACTTTAAATGATGCAGTAATAAAATCGGGATACAGCGGCGGAAGTGTAAGTGGTTCCAAAGGCCTTTCTATTTACTTTCCCTATTTTGCTTACCATTATTATTATAACTATACTAACTTTGCTCAAGATACTTTCTGGGATGAAATGCTTTCATATTTAGGATATTAATGATAAAATTATAACATGCTTAAACAAAGATATCTGTGGTTTATTTTAATAGTAATCCTGGCTATAGCCCTTTCTTTTTATTTTATTTATAATAGGGGGAAAGATAAGGATACAGGCAAAGCTGAAGAGGTGATAGAGGAAACCGAAGAAGATATAATAGTACAAGAAGCCCCGGTTAAGATAGAAAAAGGCACAGTAGTAGGAATGAAAGCCGGGGAAAAAGAATGGGAGATAGAAGCCGATAAAATATCTTTAGCCGAAGACAGAAAAAAGACTATCTTTGAAAAGATTAAAAGAGCAGTTATTTTTAAAGACAATGAGCCCTATCTAAATATTAGGCTTAATAAATGCATTGCCGATATGGGAAGTAAAAGTATGGAATTAGTGGGAGAGGTAGTTATCGAAACCAAGGAGGGGGATATCCTAAAAGGGGAAAGGTTTTACTGGGATTCGGAAGAGGAGACCTTAGCCAGCCTGGAACCGGTGGAATTAATAGTAAAAGAAAACATTATTATCGCTGACTGGCTGGTAAGTGATGTCGAACTAAACAAACTTGAATTACAGGGAAATGTAAGTGTAACTTTCAAAATTGACTAATCTCTTATCTTTTACGTTTTTATTTTTTTCTCTTATTGTGGGCAGACACAAGGTCTGCCCCTACATATAGGTTTCCGTTTACCCGGTCTCTTGCTAACGGCTAATTCAATCGGTAAATTGGTCAATTGGCGAATTAGTCAATCATTGTAAAGGAGGAGTTTTTATATATAATGAAAAATTGTAAAAAATTCTGTTTTAATAGATTTTTAATCGTACTTTTTAGCTTATCTCTAATTATATTTTTATCATTTTTTGCTTCTGCCCAGGAAGAAAAAAAAGAATCGGAGGTAAATATACAGGCAGATAATGTAACTTATGATAAGAGTACTGATAAAATGGTCTTTGAAGGAAATATAATTATTATCCAGGAAGATATCACGCTAACTGCTCAGGGAGCTGATTTTGATGTAGATAAAAAGATTGGCCAGATAAAGGGTGATATAAAATTAGTCCAGAGTGATATTACCATTACCGGCGAAACTTTGGAAGCTTTTCTTAATGATAAGAAGTATATCTTTCAGGAGAAAGTAATATTGGTTCAGGAGCGAAAAGACAAAGAAGACAAAGCAGATAATATTACCTGGAATTGCGACAGTCTGGAGATTTTTACTGAAACCAAAGACTTAACTGCCGTCGGAGAAGTAAAGATTTTAAAGAAAGATTATACCATCACTGCCGAGGTAGCAGTATATAATGACAAAGAACAGAAGATTACTTTGACCGGTAAAGTAAGAATAGACGAAGAGGGCGGCAGATGGATTACTGGCGATAAAGCCATCTTTTATATTGATAGCGAAAGATTGGAAGTAGAAGGAAATGTCCGAAGCGGCATTAAATTAGACTAAAAGTTTCCCAAAGGTGCCAGGCACTTTTTGGACACTTTTTACATAGAGGGGTGATTTTATGGAAATTATGAATGTGAAAAGAGCAATAATTATTTTTTTGATGATAGGAACATTGACGGTAGCAGCCGGATGTGCAAGGTGGCCTGATGGACCAGGACCGGGACCCGGGGAAACCGAGTATCAATTAGAGATTACCGTAGAAGTTGAAGGAATAATCGACTCTAGTAACGGAATATATTATATAGTGATGGATGCTGATGGAAATTCAGCGACTGGACCAGGATATGATATTTTATTTTGGGATGATATATTTTATTATATTAAATTAGAGGATGGATTCTTTGATTTTGCTCAAGTAAAGGATGATTTTGAATCAATATTCAGTGGGGGTAGCTTTAGTGGAAACAAGATTCAAGTAACCATAGCGTTAAGTGATTTAGAAGATCCGAACAGCATCGATATTAATGTTGTCACTACTGATTCAGATAATAATCCCTATGACCATTTAGATGACTATTTTCCTATCAACACCGTACTTGGTTCTGCAGTGACAAGAGATGATTCAGAAGGTGATTCAGGAGATGGCGGAGTAGATTTTGATATTATAAAGGTAACTGCTGAAATAACCACTCTTTAGTAATATAATTAAATTCTAGGAAGTAGAAATGTGTAGAGACATGATGCATAATGTCTATTCGATTCAATCAACACGGCACGCCGTGTCGCTACAGCAATTGCCCCCAACCGAGTAACTAATAAAAAAAATAGACAAGCGTCCCACTTGTCCTACGGTTTTATATGGATTACTGAGGGCGTATGCAATACGCCCCTACAATAAATTAATGGACAAACGAGATATCTATCTTACGGTTTAGTTTAATCCAGGGGATAAAGTAAATTATAAGGATAAATTATAATGATTAAAGATAAAAAACTTCCTGAGAATATATTAGAGCTTTTACCTGAAGCAAGTAATTTTTTAGAAAATTACTCAAAAGTAGTCTTTGCTTATCTTTTTGGTAGTCTTACTAAGGGTAAAGTCAATCCTCTTAGTGATATTGATATAGCTTTATATCTAAAAAAGGGAACAAATTTTGCCAGAGAGAAGATGGTTATTTTAAAAAAGTTGATAGATGTATTTGGTACCGAGGAAATCGACCTGGTTATACTTAATATTGCGCCTCTCACTCTTAGAGCAAGGATAGTAGAGAATAAGAAAATATTGGTAGACAAAGATCCATTTTTAAGGCATTCTTTTGAGTCCTTAGTCTTGAGAGAATATTTTGATTTTTCTAAGAAAGAAGAGGACATTTTTAAAAGGAGGTTTTCACTTGGTAGATAAAATATTAATAATGAGAAAATTAACTGAGCTTGAAACTTATATTAAACAGATTCAAGAATATTCCACTATAACGGTAAAAGAATATTCCAGAGATTGGAAGATACAAAGAATTATTGAGAGAACACTTCAGATGATGATTGAATTATGCGTGGATATAGCAAATCACATTATTGCTGATAAAAAATATAGAGTTCCTAATAGCTATAGTGATACTTTTCAAGTACTCGAGGAAGAGGGCATTATCTCTAAGAAACAGTACAAAACGATAAAAAATATGGCTCAATTTAGAAATATAATAGTTCATCACTACGATAAGATAGATGAGGCAATTGTAGTAAATATTTTAAGACGGAATCTTAAAGATTTTTTTGAATATAGAGACTCTGTATTAAAAATTATAAAATAGTGTTTTTAAACTTAATTCAAAAACTGACGAAATGTCTATCTATGAGCGTGTAATGTAGAGACACGATGCATCGTGTCTATTTGAGATTCAATCAACACGGCTCGCCGTGTCGCTACAGCAATTGCCCCCAACCGAGTAACTAATAAAAAAAATAGACAAGCGTCCCACTTGTCCTACGGTTTTATATGGATTACTGAGGGCGTATGCAATACGCCCCTACGTGTTGTTTTCTTCCGACTTCTATTTTCTCTTTTCTTTACGAGATACGATTCACGAAATACTAGATACGAATTAGGCTCCTGAATCTTGACTTTCTTCACGCGATACTCGATACGAATTACCATTCACTAACAACTAATCTATCTTACATTTTACGTTTTTAACTAGCTAACCAAGTAACCAGCTAACTAGTCTTATATCTTTTCTCTGTATTTTCTTCACTATATACTACATACTATATACTATATACTGTATTCACTGTCCCCCCAGAGTTATCTTCTCAGTTGGGAAGGCTTTGATGTAGAATTCCACCCAGAAAGACTTGGTAGCCTGTTTATAATTTATGGTTATTTCCCGACAGTGAAGGTCCCGGGTAATTCCCACCACGCTATTGGTAAGTTTAAAATCTTCTAAATCTACCACACCTTTATATTTGATGCTCCAATCATCGCTTAACTGCAGATCAAGGGTGGAATTTATCTTCTTGGTCCACTCCTTAGTATTTAAATTATAAGAGGTACTAAAGTTCATCTTCCAGTCCTCTTTTGGTTTATACTCTAATTTGGCCACTAAATTTCCAAAATTTTCCGTGACAAAATTATAATTAGTGGACAAATCCAGTTTAATTTTTTCTGTTGGTGTTAAGGTTAATTTTCCGCTAACTGTATTGGTTAGAGGAGTGATATAATCAAAATTAAAAGGAGTCGGACCCACCGATTTATTATAATTATAAGATAAAGTAGAGGAAATATAAGGATTATAAGCTGCCTTTAAATCAACTTTTCCACCTACTAAATAGCGAGCTTCCCCGCTTAAATAGACATCCTGCCGAAAGATTCCCGAAGGGGTTAAAGTAAAATGTTCACCAAAATTAAAAGGTCTTTTAACGTTAATAATATATTCTCCGCGCCAGTTATCTTCCTCGGAAGCTGCCTCATAGAAGTGTGCCACCGAGGCATTAATATCATAAGTGATTTTAGTATCTCCGATGGTGGCAGCACTTTTGTTAAAGACAAACTCCGGCAAGCGGTCAATTATCTTAGAAACATTTTCTCCGGTATAATTATCGCCATCCAGGTCAAATCTCTTTTCAGTTGTCAAACTTAAGGTATAACCCTCACCCTTATATTTTAGCTCCCATTTCGGTTCTAATTCCAGGTCTGCTGCTTCCTGACCAGCCGGGTTTTTATCGGTGTAAACCAAAGTGAGAGCTGAATTTAAATTATCACTGAAAGTATAATTATGTTTTATGGTTATATTACCGTTAATACTTAAATCTTCAATTTCTTTTCCGCTGAAATTATATTTACCACTTATATTAAGATTATATTTTTCTCCTTGTTTATCCAAAGTAAATTGAGATTTCAAACTATTGCTTAGGAATCCCTCTCCTTCAGCTTTCATTCCACTATAATCCAGGGTTAAATGTGTTTTAATATTATCTCCAAACTCCTGCCCATATTTTACCTTCCCGGTTAAATTGATATTTCCGCTATCTTTTTCCTTAATTTGATAGAGGTAAAGGGAGGTTTCTCCGGGGTTATCCTGGCTTCCTATTTCCCAGGTATGTTCAACCCCTATGCCGATCCCTTTCCTTTCCAGCCAATCGATATAAAGCGTGCCGTAAGATTTTTCATCAATATAATAGTTAAAATTTGTTTTGACAAACCAGCCATCTGCACTATTTTGTCCGATCTTGGGAAGGATAGGCATTTGGGTCTTGCGATCTAAAAAAATCAAGAAATAGGGGAGGGTAATTATTTTTGTTTTGCCTTCATACCAGGAGATATTACGGGCGATTATCTTGTCTTTGGGATAGATAATCATTTCTTTGGCGACTATGCGATAGTGAGGTTCTTCTAATTCACAGGTGGTAAAACTTCCTCCGGTAAGTTCCACGGTTTCTGGGAAATTTTCCATCTTCTCTCCCTGATAATATACCTTTCCCTTGATGCCTTCCCCGGTTAATTCACCCTTTAATCGTAGCAGAATTATTTTTTTAGTCTTCCAGTTATAGGTAAGTTCCTCACAGTTAGTTTCAGTCTCATCTTGTTTAAAGAAGACTTCTCCGGAGGCGAAGAGAAGGTGGGTAGTTAAATTAATCTTCAAATATTCAGCCTTTACCTCGATATCCTGGTATTTAAGTTGTACCTTATCTTTGGCGATAACTAGGTCTTCTTCATTTATCTTTTCATAAGTAATATAATCAGCAGTGAGAGAAATATCCAATTCTTCTTCTGTTTCTTCTGCTATCGCTGTTTCTTCTGTATCTACAGCATCTACAGCTTCTTCAGTTGCGGGTGCTTCTTGCACTTCAAACGTCTCTCCTGTTTCCCCGGTTACTTCTGTTTCCCCGGTCTCCTGTGCAAAGGACAACAGGGTAAATTTGGAATTCAAAAAACCCAGATTTAGCCCCAAAAGTAGTATAAATATTACTAAAAAAATTTCTACATTCTTTGCTTTTCCGCTTTGTATCATATTTCTTATATTTCCTTATTTCCTTTAAACTAATTAACCAGCTAACCAACTAACTAAATTATCTTGTTTTTAAAACTAACGACTAATTCACTTCTTCTCCGCCCTAAACATAATTATTACCCCTAAAATACCAAAGATTATATTAGATAACCAGGCAGCCAAGATGGGGGTTAACATCCCCTCTCGACCAAATGATCTGGTAGTAGAAAGGAGTATATAGTAAAACAAAACCAGGACAATACTAATAATTATCCCCGTAGCTTTACCTCCTTTCTTTACCCGTAAACCTAAAGGCACCCCCAACAGCACAAAGATGAGGCCGCTAAAAGGGATAGAGTATTTCATATAGAAATCTACTTCAAAATTTTTAGTATCTGCACCTGCTCGTTGTAAAATATTTATTTGCTGCCTTAATTCCTTGCTGCTCATCTCCTGAGGAGTCCTCTGATTCGTAAAGAATTTTTGCAGGTCTTCTTTAACAATAATATCTAAAGTTTCAAAGCTCATTTCATAGGTAACCTTACCATCTTCATCATAATTATAGATAATCCCATTCTCCAGCTTCCAGGTGTCAACGACCCACTTCCCTGTCTTGGCAGTTATCGTTCGGGGAAATTTTTCCCGAGTCATTTCATAGATCATAATATCCTGCATAATCATATTTTTTTCATCAAGCCGATTTATATAGAAATAACGATTTTCAGCATCACGAAAAAAGACATTTCGCATGATATTAGGCGGTCCTTTCTTTAACACAATCTCCCGGATAATATTTTGTGAAATGTGGTTAGCCTCAGGAACAATATAATCATTGATTATAAAAGCCAAAATACTTATGGCTAAAGCAGCAATTAAAAAAGGAATCATTATTCGGCGCAGGCTTATTCCCCCTGCTCTCATAGCAGTTATTTCACCATCTGTGGAAAGGCGGCCAATAGCCAGTTCACTGGAAGCTAGCAAAGAGATAGGGAAGGTCACTACCAGAAATGCCGGAAGGCGATAGGCTAATAACTTGACAATATAGGGCCAGGCCACCTTCTTATTAATCAACATATCCATTAACTCAAAGAGAGTTTGCATGATTAGCATAATGGTTAGCGCAGCAACAGCCAGAGCCACAAAACTCATTACTTCCTTTACAATATAGCGGTCTAATATCTTGGGCCGTGGAAACTTCCTGAGTGATAAATTTATAGCCATCAGTACCTCACTTAAAATATTTTTCTAAGTATATCATATTTTTGTTTTTTACAAAAATTAAAAAGTTTCCCAAAAGTGCCAGGCACCTTTGGGAAACTTTTTAATTTGCCAAAAGGAGGGTATCTATTATATAATCAAGAAGATTAGAAATATAAAAAAGATAACGAGGTATATAGCAAATAATGAATATAAAAGATAATATAATTATAAAAAATAGAATATTTTCTTTAATGATTTATATTGCTTTTTCTTTATTTTTTATTTTTATAGTCCAGATTTTTCCGTTATATGGCAATATGATTATTGCCCTGGCTGGCACTGGTCCCTCTATTTACTTCCTGGAATATTCCTGGGATTTTGGAGAAATCACTCCTGATGAACTTCCTACCCATATTTTTAAATTTAAAAATATGGGAGACGAGGCTTTAATTATTAAGGGAACCAAGGTTAGTTGTGATTCCTGTATTGATACGATTATTTCTGCCCAAGAATTTAATCCTGGAGAAGTGGGAGAATTGAAGATTACGGTTAATTCTCTGGACATGATAGGACGTTTCACTAAACGGGTTTACCTGGAATCTAATGACTCGGTCAATTCTCAGGTGGTAATTACCGTTTCCGGGTTTATTAAAGAAAAAGATAAACTTGCAGCACAGATTCAGCCTCAGCCTCAACTCCAAACTCCTTTTTCGGTT
>JBBRDV010000052.1:0-10082 GCA_038203565.1 Atribacterota bacterium | reverse complement strand
CCCTTTTCACAGATAATCACTGTACAGCCAGTCCCGGCTTTTAAATCCTGACTGTGTCCTACTTTTATCCCCGGCACATCTATAATGGCATCTTTTAAAACTCTCGAACTTTCCTGATCCTTCATTTCTCCTACTCCTTGCTTTTAAAATTTTTTTACCTGGGATGCTTAAATCAATCTAATGGCAAATTCAGGGCATACCGGGTTACAATAACCGCACAAAATGCATAAACTATGGTCAACCACCGCTTTTCCATTTTCTAAGGATAAAGCATTATTAGGACAAGTTTTAACACAGGTGCCACAACCTTTACAAAAAGTGGAAATAAATAATTTCTTCTTAGGTTTTATTTTTTGAGTGAATAACCCTTTAGGAATTTCTTCATCATTAAATATTTTTAAATTTAGTTCTAATTCTTCTTGATTAACCATGCCAACTGCTATGGAACTAATACCTTTAATATTTCTAACGAAATTAAAAGATTCTTCTAATTGATCAATCAAATGTCCTCCGGCCAAGGCCTTCATAGCATATAAGCCTTTCCCCGCCTTATAGGCCTCTGAAATGGCTTTAACCATATCATCAACACTGCCATCAACAATACCCATACCGAGTTTATTAATAATCGGAAATATAATATCGATTTCTTTAATTTCTGTTGCCCGCTTAACGATCCCTACCATATGGGTTGAAATTCCGATTGCCCGAATCATTTCCTTTGATTTATAATCTTTCAAACATTGTAATGCCCCCGACCTCTCTTCAAAAACTGAAGGAGTAGTTTTTGCTGCATGTAAAAGAAAAATATCTATATAATCACGATCAAGAGATTCAAGTGCATATTGTATGCTTTTTTCCATTTCTGTATAGGTTTCGGCATGAGACTTGGTTCCAATAATGACTTCTCCTTTATACCCTTCTAAAGCCTTTTTAATATGGGGATAGGTTTGATATACCTCGGCAGTATCGATAAAATTTATTCCCCTTTCCAAAGCAGTACGAATGAGTTTTGCCCCTTTTTCCACAGATATATTTGCCTGCAAAGGTCCTATGGGTAACGCACCAAAACATAACTCAGTTACTTTGATTCCGGTTTTTCCTAAAGAACATTTTTTCATATTTTTTAAATTCCTTTCTTTTTAAGTTAAATTAATGTACTAACTCAATAATTTGGTAACTTTTTCTAACTTTTCGTAAGGGGTCTGATAAGCAATTCCCTTTTTTTCTTCTTAATTGGTTATATTCAAATAAGAAGTTTGCTAAATTATAGATAAGATCTTTGATCAAGTCAAATAAATACTTGACCTGCCTCCCTTTATTATTAATAAAATTCTATTACTTTTTTCTTCTATATATTGCTTTGAAATCGTAAATTATCTTTTTAATTATAATACTGTTTATACCTATTCTACAAAACTCTTAAAATCCTTCTTTTTTTATAATACTTTCAAATTTAACCTCACTCAAACCCTTATAAAATAAGGCTTTCCACTTACATCGAAAATAAGCTATTCTAAGCCCTTTTAAGCGCCTATTTTAAAAAATAGGACAAATCACTCCAGGCAACCTCAAGAAACGCAGCTACGGCGATATTTCGTTGAAACCCTTATTTTGCAAGGCTTTCAAGCTCCTAAAAATAGCGTTTTTAGCCCTTTTTGTCTTATTTTCTTCGTATTTTAGAAGTTTCGCCAACATCCTATATAACAAAAAAACGCGGAAACCCTTATGTTTTCTACATTTTAGAGCTCTACTGTTTTTTGCTACAAAAACTGATAATCCTCTAATTCTATATATCCTTTACTTGGCTAAATAAACTTTCCTGTTCCTCTATTTTTCTCCTTTTTAATCACAAAACCGCCTCCTGTCATGCTCAGGAAAGCCTTGTATAATAAGGGTTTCATAGAGTAATAAATTCTGATTTCTGCGCTTCTTTTAGATTGTCAATAGAACCTTCCTTATGACATTCCCGTCAGGGAGCTTCCCCTATCTATCTAATTTAAAAAGTTAAATATTAATTAGAAAAAAATGGGATGTACTCCCCTATACCACTCCCTAACTTGCTACTGAGGCATAGTACGGTGAAGGCACCGTCGGGTATGCACGAAATACATGATAAAAAACGGCTTCGGTTTTTTTATATACATCCTTTTGAGTGTAATACTCTACAGGTAACCCGGTTTTTTCATCCCACAAGAAATTTTGAATTAGAACCTTTACACCATCTCTTGTAGGCTCTCTATCCTGCCACTTATACAGACCCTTCAATTTTTCTTTCTATGACTTGTTGGGTTCTTTGCCTTTGTCCTGCTTCACGGTAATCGACTCATCAATAATTTTATGCAACATTTTAATGATATCGCTGATATCTGCTCGTTCAATGTCTTTTTGTAAACTTTTGTAGATAATATTTATCGCGTTGTATTGGTTATGATAAGCATTTATTCCGGGAATGGTGAGACACGCTTTAAATTTAATAAATACTTCACGGCACATGACTTCAAACTTCTTTCTGGTTTCATCATTTTCGTTCACCGCTTCTTTAGCCGCGACGATCGCCTTATTTCTCTCAAATCCGCTAGTATTGATGATTGCTTCAAGCGGCGCTTTTCGCTCATTGAGAAAATCACTTACTAAACTAATCGTTTCCCTAAGATTCTCGAGTAATTCTTCTTTGGTTCTGGTTGGATCCAATTCACCCGGCCTCAGGCCGCCTCCGCCTATTCTGCCAGTATCAGCTGTACCGGTAAAGGTTGCCAGTGCTTTGCGTAAATTCTTGAGGATGCCGCAATAATCGATAATCAGACCATTGTTTTTATCGCCGTTCACTCGGTTGGCGCGGGCAATCGCCTGCATCAGGGTATGGGCTTTGAGTGGCTTGTCCAAATAAAGGTTTGCCAAACTCGGTACATCAAACCCAGTGAGCCACATCGCGCAACTATGGCAATTCTAAAGGGATGTCCATCTTTCTTAAAAGCAGAATCTACATCAATTCGCGTTCCATCGGAGAGTTCAAAGCCATGCTTAATAAGTCGCCGATGGGGTATAATATCGAAACCCCATTTTCTAAACTTATCTACCTCGCCCTGCTCTTCGCACACAATTACTGCCATCTTGGTTCCTTTCATCCAGATAAGTTGATTAGAAAAATGCTCCCTCTTTTCTCCCGCCGCCATGTTCCAGGATTCTCTGACTTCCTCTGCTTTTTGATCCCAGTATTGCCTGATCAATTCATACATCCGCACACAGGTTAATTTATCAATGCACACTAACATCGCCTTGCCGGCCTCCCAAGAAGTGGTATAGTGCTGGACAAAATCTCTGGCAATTTGATTAAGACGTTTTTCGGCAGTGATGATGTGATACTCGCGCTTCAGCTCTCTTTCCAACCGCTGACTAACATCGATATCATTAATTTCAATTTCTTCCAATTTTTCGGCAATCCGCTCATTGATATCGTTGGTGGCTACGCCCAGAGTATCGCCTCGTGAATCGTAATAGAGCGGTACGGTAGATTTATCTTCTACTGACCGCTGAAAGTCATAAGTGGAAACATAATCACCAAAGACTTGCATTGTAATCTGATCATCTTTAAATAACGGTGTTCCCGTAAACCCAATAAAGTTAGCCTTTGGTAAGGCATTGCGCATATTTAAGGCAAGAGTGCCGTATTGAGTGCGGTGCGCTTCGTCGGTGATCACAATAATGTCATCTCGCCTGGTGTAGCCTTCATCCGGGTCAACTTCTTGATTGAATTTTTGAATAGTGGTAAAAACATAGGCCTTTCGTTGACTCATGAGTTCTGCTAAATGTCTGCCGCTGCTGGGCCGGCAGGGTGTTCTGTCGTTATCGGCCACACCGCATCCGGCAAAGGTTTTATATATTTGGGTATCCAGATCATCACGATCAGTGCAGATTAAGAAAGTATAATTGCCGCCTATTTTACGGTGCACCTTGGTAGTAAAAAACACCATGGAATAACTTTTCCCGGCACCTTGCGTATGCCAGAAAACGCCGAGTTTTCCTTTAACTCTTTGGGGGTCATTCAGGGCTTTAATAACTTGATTAACACCCAGATACTGGTGATTTTTCGCCAGCACTTTTATTTGTTTACCGCTGGAATCGTCATAGACAATGAAGTTTTCGAAGATATCCATGAAATTTTTCTGGTCGCAAATACCCTTCAGAAGAGTTTCCATATCCACCAATTGACGTACGCCTTCATCGTAGGTGGTTTCAGGAAGATGGGGATTAAATTTTTTAAGGGCTTGCTTGAGGTAACGCGTGAGCACCACCTCACGGTCGGAATTTCTGCCCAATAGGCCATTCGGGCCAAAGGTTTCCTGGTTATGGGCATATACCGAATTCCAACTAAGACTACTTTTTAAGTAATCGGTAGTGGTTTTTTGAACTAAAGTGTCTTCGTTTAAATACTTCATATTTTCTTCTTCTTTGAATTAAGCAATTTTTTAACTTCCCGGTCAAAATCGGATTCTATTAGGCGATCTTGAATAACCCGATACTTTTCATATTCCTTCTCCGCTAAAGCGACCGCTACATCATGGCCAACCTTGCCACTGTCCTGCAAGATATCCTCTTCATTAAATCGCAGAAAAGCATCAAGCTTGGCTACCCAATCCTTCATGTACATCACAATACCTTTTTGTGCTTGCATTTCGGCATAATCAAGGTACATGGTTACAATCCGATTGAGCAGGTTCAATTCTTTTTCATCCAGATAATTTTTGGCGATACTTACATCGGTTTTTCTAATAGCTTCTTTAGGTGTATTTTTCCAAGTAGTTAAGCCCATATTTGTTTTTTTACTACTGGTTCTTTGGTAAATAATTTCTGCCGCCGGTTGGCCGGAAATTGCAAAATGAAGTTTGTTCTGCACGGTGGCAAAAAATTGTTTGGTGATTGATTCGTTCGGATCATAGTCGGCGCTGCACTGCGCATAAATATCGGTGATCTTCTGATAAAATCTACGTTCGCTTGAGCGAATATCACGGATGCGCGCCAGTTGCTCTTCAAAATAATCTTTGCCGAAAATGTTGTTGGGATTTTTCAGCCGTTCGTCATCCATGGCAAAGCCCTTAATAATATACTCTTTGAGCACCTGTGTAGCCCATATACGGAAATGTGTAGCTCTCTGCGAATTTACCCGATAGCCTACAGATATTATAGCATCGAGATTATAAAATTTTGTTTGATAGGTCTTGCCGTCCGCGGCAGTATGTGCAAAATTTGCACATACTGAATCTTCCTGCAATTCGCCGCTTTCAAAGATATTTTTGAGGTGTTTGGTGATAACGGAGCGATCTATATCGAATAGTTCAGCAATCTTTGCTTGTGTAAGCCAGACATTTTCATCGCGCAAAAATATCTCCACTTTCACCTTGCCGTTTGGCGTAGTGTAGAGTAAAAATTCCGTAAAGCTGTTTTGTAGAACAATTTGTTTATTCTTTTTCATAATTTATACCTCAATCTCGCCGCTCATCAGCCGCGGCAATAATAAATCCCGCGCTTGGGCAAGTTTTTGGTTTTGGTTTTTTAATAGAGAGCATTTTTCAAGTAAAGGATTAACAATCTCAGAATACAACTCTACTAAATTCAATTTAGGAAATAACACTTTGATTTTTTTTAAACTGGCATTATTAAGAGACACCTGTGTGGCTCCTGTTGCAAAATTATTTTTATATTGAACAAATTCGTAAGATTTCAAAAGACTAAACAAGAAGCCTAAATATTTTTCGTCTGTAGTAAATCCAACCATCCCGGTTGATAACAATATTTTTTCAAGCAAAAAAGAATTTCCCTTGTTAAAATACAAGACCTTATTTGTATCCTTCATTTTTGCGAAATATACTGTATTAATTGCTGGTGCTATATTTGCCCGACTTGGTCTGTTCTCATAATCAACTTCTTCTCCATCCCCGGTAATAGTCGTGCCATCTATTTCTGAAGTTTGATAATATTGACGGATATCAGTAAATACTAGCACACCAAGTGGAGCTTTCTTAAATATCTTTATCTTTGCAAACGGTAAATAATCCCAATCTGAAGGTATTTTACTTCCATCACCATCAACTAATTTCACTTTTTCATGTCCCGGAAAGCGGAAATACACAAACCATTCACGGAAAAAAAGCCGCGCCACTTCTTCCAAAAGCTGTATCCGCCGGCAGTTGGTATCGATGAGGTCGTCATATAAAACAAGTAAACTTCCAACTTGAAATTGTGAATTCGGATCTTCAAAAATATTTAGAAGAATATTTTCTAAGTCACTTTTTTTTATAGCATCATAAACAGCACCAGTCCCTAATCTTTGAATTTTTATACTTTCATATTTTAATAAATAATCTATTTGATTTGTTTTTGATCTAATAGCTGCAATACCTCTACCAATGCAGCATTTTTTATTTGCAATATTTACATCGCCAACTGGTGCCCGAACTGAAAACAAAACATCATTGATTTCAGCTTTTTTAGGAGCTACGGTTGTCCAAAAAGTTTCATTAGGATATTTATAACTAAAATCAGTAACTCCTTGGAAAAAAGGTAATCCTTTTCCTTCTTCATTATAAAAATTTGAAGATGGCGATTGTCCCATAATTACTGTAGTAAAATGGCTACATTTATTTTTCCTGTCTCTCCTAGCTCATTTGAGACAATTTCACATTTGGTTCTGAAAAGACAGGCAATCTCTCCGGGCACTTCCGACCTGTATTCGGTCAAGGCATAATAATTTGCCTGGCCTTTGGCAATTACCAGATCAGCAGTCTGAAGTTCCTGTTTTAGCTGGTCAGACATTTCATGAAGAGAAATACCCAGTGTGTCGGGTCCGGCTAAAATAATTTTTGAAGCAGCTTCTTGGAGTCCTACCGTTTCTCCGTCTTTTATAGTGGCATCACTAGTTATAGGTCCACCTCTTAAGGCGGAGGTTACCTGAGCACCATATCTTCTGAGCTCTTTAATCAGTAATTTATCAAAGGCAATTTCGCCGACATTATCATGGATATAAAGTATTTTAGGCGAGCTTTTAACTATCTGGAAAATTTCAGCCCTCCGGTCTATTCTTAGGCCTTCCGAAACACAGGCCCGAAGTTCCTCTATTATTTCAGCCATTTGAAAACCATAACCGGTTCCTACTGTCCGAAAATCAAGATGGTTGCTGGCAATAGCCCAATTAACCAAAAATGAAAATCTTTCAAATTCTTTCAGCCCCTCCGCTTCCAAAGCAATCTTTTCTGCCATTTCTATTCCAAGCTTATTACACTTGTCCCTTCTTTCATTAAAAGGAATTTCGATTCCCGATAACCTCTTTAAGATTCTATGAACTTCAGTGATGAAATAAGATGGAATTTTTTCTGTGGAGAACTCTCGAGCTAAGAACTGAAAGGATTCCTTTAATATCTCCTTTTTAATTTTTTCCTCTAAAGGTACTAACTGTAAAGCACCGCACAAATCATCTATTATGCAACTCGCACAGTTCAGTTGTGTGCGCATCTAGCAATTGCTCCTTACTCTTTTTATTTAGTTGTTTGCATGGCAATTCCTTCAACAAAGCTTTTCCGCAAAACCAGAAGGACTATAAGCGGAGGCAGCATAGCTATCACCGTGGCAGCCATGATAACATTCCACTCGGGGGCTATCTGCTCACTGGCCAGAAGCATTTTAATACCAATTTGTATAACCCGCATTTCCCTTGTAGTGGTTACAATTAAGGGCCATAGATACTGACTCCACATAAAGATGAATTCTATAACAAATAGTGCAGCAATGTTAGTCTTGGAGATAGGAATTAAAATTTGCCAGAAATATCGCATGGGGCCTGCCCCATCCACCCGGGCAGCGTCCGGAAGGTCTGCAGGCACAGTCATATAAAATTGCCGAAAAAGAAGTAGTCCGGTTGTGCTGGCAAAAAATGGTACCGTAAGAGCATAGTAAGAATTTATCCAGTTGAAGCTGGCCATTAATTGATAAGTTGGAATAATACGGACGGGGAGGGGAAGCATTTGGGTGATCATACATATAGAGAATAAGAGACCTTGACCGCGAAATTTAAAGTGGGTATAGGCGAAGGCAGCTAGTAATGCCAGGATAGTCTTCACTATTGCTACTACTACTGAAATCAAAGTACTATTAAAAAAGAGCCGCCCTATATTAACTCGTTCCCAAGCTTCTTTTAAATTGTTCATAAATTGGTTTCCCGGTATAAGTTTTGGCGGGTATTGGTAGGATTCCTGTAAACTTAAGGTGCTGGTAACCAAAGCGAAAAATACCGGAAAAGCCAGGACGATAACCAATAAAATAAGTATGGCATGAATAAAAATTTCCTGTCGAGTTTTTCTTGTCATAAAATATTACCTCACCGAGAATAAATAGCTTTTCTGGTAACTATTCTCAATTGAATAATAGCTACCACAGAAATTACAAAAAATATTATAAAAGATTGGGCTGAAGCAGATCCGGTATTTAGATGAATAAAGCCATCACGATATAACTTGTAAACCAGAATTTCTGTTGCATTTCCTGGTCCACCATGTGTCATAATATCAATCAACCCAAAAACCTGGAAAAAAGCATAAAGCATATTAACAAATAATAAAAAGCTGGTAGTCGGGGAAAGCAGGGGAAAAGTGATACGCCAAAATGACTTCCAGGGGTTTGCGCCATCTATCTGGGCGGCTTCTAAAAATTCATCCGGCACGTTTTGTAAGCCTGCCAGAAAAAAAATAATATTATAACCCAACATCTTCCAGGTAGCAGCAGCAGCGACAATAAATAACGCTAACTGGCCGTTGGTCATCCAATTTAGGGTATACCCGCCAGAAATTTTAGAAATAATATAAGGGATAAGGCCGGTAGAGGGTGCAAACATTGAAGCCCAAATAACACCAGCTATGGTTGGAGAGATGGCGTAAGTCCAGATAAGAGCGATTTGATAAAAACCTACACCTCTAATCTTCTGATTGAGCAATTGAGCAATGGCCAGTGCAATAGAAAGTCCGACAATGATAACAAAAGCTGCGAACTTAAAAGTAACCACAACACTGTTCAGATAGTCTGGGGAAGTAAATAAGCGAATATAATTGCGCAGCCCAACAAAGATAGTGTTCGTGCCAAATGTTGTTGATACAAAAAAAGATGTATATACACTTTGAATAAAAGGACCGATCAAAAAAATTATAATTACCGCAATAGAAGGAGCAATGAGTATATAAGGTAAAAATTTGTGTCCGGGAAATTTATCTTCGTTCATTCCTTCTCCTTTTAGTACATCAGGGGTTTAAAAACTACGGGAACAATCATTAAACTTGCTCCCGTAGTACGGTATACTTTTATTTGCCGTGTAGTTCTAAGTAGTCTTTTAATTTTAGGTTCATTTTTTCTGCCGCTTCATTTAAAGCATCTTTCGGAGAAAGATCACCAGCAAGTGCTTTTTCTAAACCAGAAACAAGATCTTCTCTCATGGCTACAAAAGGTCCTAAACGGACTCCGGTGGATGCTGCAGTATCCCGTTTACCGGAAAGGATCTGAAGGAAAGCAGTGAGGTAGGCTTGATCTTCCGAGAACCAACCCTCGTCTAATAAAGTTTTAAGTGCGGCTCCGCTCACCGGAAAGTATCCGGTACCTTTGTGCCACTGGATAGCAATATCTTTTTGGCCAAGATATTTAAGGAATTCCCAAACAGCGCGGAGTTCTTCTTCGCTTTGTCCTTTGGTAACCCAAAGGCTTCCGCCTCCGATAATAGAGTTTCCTACCGGATATCCTTCGAAACGCGGATAGAAGCTGGTACCGACCTTAAATTCAGAAGCTTTAATAATGCCAGCCAGTGATGAAGTAGACTGAATAAGCATAGCAATTTGACCAGAAATAAAAGCTGAGTTTGCATCGTACTCTGCTCCACCAAAGATATAAATTCCCTTATCGTGCAGCCTGGTCCAGGTATCAAAGATCATATGGCCAAAATCATCGTTAAAGACAACTTTTGTCGCTAAGCCGGATCGTCCATTATCATTATCTGCGTAAAGATGGTCATGAATGGCAAGAGCTTGTTCGAAAATCCAATCAGGCCAACC
>JBBRDV010000051.1:0-10139 GCA_038203565.1 Atribacterota bacterium | reverse complement strand
ACTCGTTACATATTCCGGTTGCCTGAATTTCCACTTTTGCATCCTTAGCAAGCCCACTGACTTCTATAGCCGCACGTGCAGGGTAGGGCTCGGAAAAATATTGGCCATAAATTTCATTGACTACTTTAAAATCATTCATATTAGTTAGGTATACGGTCACCTTTACTACATCATTTAAAGAAGAACCGGCAGCTTCCAAAATTGCTTTAATATTATCCAGAGTTTGCCTGGTTTCCTTTTCAATACCCCCAGCTACTTTTTCGCCGGTTGAAGGGTCCAAGGGCAAAATACCAGAAGTAAAGATAAATCCCTTTGCTTTCATTGCCTGGCAAAATGGCCCAAAAGCAGACGGCGCATTTTCAGTCACAATAATCTCTTTTTTCATTGTTTCTCTCCCGTATTGTTAATTTATTAATAATAATCTTTTATGATTTCGATTGTGCGATGAGTTTATGCTTGATTACATCGTGCTGGGCAACCAAAGAATAATCTGAGGAAAAGCGATCATTAAAAAAAGTCCGATCACTATTAGGCCGATAAAAGGTATCACCCCGCGTATGATATCAGCTGTATCTATACCCAACTCTGGCGCTGCAGCGCCTTTTAAGAAGAATATAGCATAGGCAAAGGGCGGAGTCAAAAATGACATCTGAAGATTAACAATGATCATCATAGCAAACCACAAAGGATTAAATCCCAATTTAGGAACAATGGGAGCCAATATAGGTACCAAGATAAAAATAATTCCAATCCAGTCTATAAACATACCTAAAATAAAAGCTATCAACATAATTAGGGCAAAAGCCATCCAGTGACCACCAGGAACAGACAAAATTAAATTCGTTACAACATCTCCCCCACCAGCGCTAAGAAATACACTAACAAAAGCAGTAGAACAACCGGCAATTAATAGCACCATTCCGGTTAATTTGATGGTCCCCAGCGTAACGTCTTTCAGTACTTTCCAGGTAAAATGACCATAAGCTATGGTTAAAATAGTGGCCGCCGCTGCGCCCACTGCAGCAGCTTCGCTGGGAGAAGCCAAACCAAAATAGATTGACCCCATTACTGAAAAAATAAGTATTGCGACCGGACCTATGCTAACAAGCAGCATCGATGTTTTTTTGGCAAAGGAAAAGCTCTCATCTTCTATAGATGCCGGTGCTATTTCCGGTTGAAAATAGGAACGAATACCAATATATAGCATATAAAGGCCGGAAAGTACAAAGCCGGGTATAAAAGCACCCATAAATAATTTTCCTACCGAAATCCCGGCTGCCGGCCCGTATACTATAAGCATTATACTGGGTGGAATAAGAATACCCAAAGAACCTCCTGCACAGATACTCCCTGTGGCTAAACCTTTATCATATCCCCGTCGAATCATTGACGGTAGTGCGACAAGTGTCAGCATGGTAATAGAAGCAGCAATGATACCTACACAGGCAGCCATAATCGTGCCGATTAACACACTAACAATAGCCAGACCACCTCTAAATTTTCCAAACCATACATATAGCGCATCATACATTTTTTCAGCTATACCGGATTTTTCAAGCATATTTCCCATAAAAACAAATAAGGGTACGGCTATCATTCCATAATTTGTTAATATATCATAGACACGGCTATATACTATATCAAAGGCATTAGGGCCAAATAGCAAATACCCGGTTATCACGCCGACACCACCAATAGGAAGAGCCAATGGAAACCCGGTAATTACACCAAGTAATAAAGCACCAAACATAAAAATGGTAACAACTTCGGGGCTTATTGCTATATTTATCATAATAGTTCTCGCTTTCGAATTATAAAGTATAATTCTTGAATGAATTGGGATATACCCTGCAGAGCAAAAAGGGAAAAACCTACCAATAATACAGCTCTAAATGGTGCAGCCGGTGGTAACCAGCTACTTTCAACCATTTTTTCACCTAATCTCAGGGAAAATGCTAACCATTTTATTCCGGAAGAGATAAGAATAACACAAATTGGAAAAAGAAAAATAATGGATAAAAGAACATTAATCCATGCCTTCACCTTACGGGAAAAACGGGAATAGAGGACATCCACCCTGACATGTCCATCGTGTAAATAAGTATATGCCCATCCGATAGCACCAAAGGTACCCATGAGCATCTTGGAGGTCTCTAATGCCCAGATTGTTGGATTACCAAAAACATATCTGGAAATAACCTCATAGCAAAGTACAATGATTAATGCTACAACCAAAAACTTGACTACCTGGCCTGAGAATTCACTAATAAAGTTAATGACCTGTACAAGCTTTTTCATATCTTTCTAATTGTTCCTCCTCATTTCTCTAACCTTGCTCCGGAAGGATTGAATCCGGAGCAAGGTTAGAGACTAGTTATACTATATATCTTAGGATGATAGTAATTTATTTGATACCAATCTGCTCACAAGTTTTCCTAAAATTTAATACAGAATTATATATCTTTGCATACTCGGGATCTTTTGCAGCTTCTGCGGCAAAGTACTCATCCGCTTTCTCGTATAATAAGTCTACAATATCTTGGGGCGCTTCTTCAATAATTATGCCGTATTCCTTAAATTTTTCAAGTGCTTTACTATCCTCAAGCGCTACCTCAGTATGGAATTCATGCGCTACCTTATATGCGCACATCTCTACAATCAATTGCAAATCTGCAGGAAGCTCATCCCATTTCTTTTGATTCACAAAGAGGGATTGACCATCAGACGGAGAACGGGATGGAGATAAGTACAAATATTTAGCAATTTCCTGGAAACCCATCGCCCAATTTCCGGATGGTGTAAAGTACTCAAAAGCATCAATAATTCCACGCTGCATCCCTTCGTAAATCTCACCACCTGGAAGGAAAACCGGTGTTGCTCCCATTTCCTTAAAAATTGAATTAAGGGCAGTGGTTCCCAATCTAATCTTTAACCCCTGAATATCCTCAACTGAACGTAAGGGTTTATTGGTGTGAAGAAAAACCTCTGCAGGATGTACGGTTAATTGGCCCACATAGTGTAAACCAACGGGAGCATATAATTCTTGAGCAAATTTCAATCCCTCATAATCCATCCACATCATCATCTGATTACCGGTAAGCGTAGCTACCGAACTAGTGTAAAAAACACCCGCCGGAACGTAACCGACAGCCCAACCAGGAGATGCGTGGGCAGCTTCTACAGAACCGGATATCACTCCCTCAAACTCTTTTCCTGCTGGTGTAATAGCGCCTGAAGGGAAAGATGTCACTTCCAAACGTCCACCACTGGCTTCGGTAACAAGTGCCGCAAATTTCACTGTAGCAAGGAATGTGACATCAGCAGCTGCACCAAAACTTTGCAGTCTCCACTTAATTACCTTTTCCTGGCATAGGCCGCTAATGCTCACACTCAGTAACAATACAAAAATCAAAAACAAATTAATTATTAATACGGAATTCAACTTCTTCATTTTAAACACTCCTTTTTACATAGTTTTTAAATCTGCCCAAATAGTAAGTTAAAATACTTTCATTCCTTCTTTAAACAAAAAAAGGGGGGAACGGAGATATGTCTTATCAATCACCTCCTTTTTTACTTTATTTGTCTTATTTGTTATGTTGTCTGTCTTATTTGTTATGTTGTCTGACAAGTCATATTATATCATATTATATCATAAAATAGCCTTAGGTCAAACTTATTTAAAATTCTTATGGACAAATTAACAAAAAATACCAAATACCGCAGCCCTATCCTAAATCCTGACCCATGGGAGTAGTAAAGAAAGCTTTTTTCAGAGATAATGAAAAGTTTTCCAGGTTGTGATATCATTGAACATAATATTCAAACAAATTATATTTATGTAATGATGACAATACCACTAAAAAAACAAAAGGCGTGGAAAATGAAAAGAATTTCTATTAAATTAGGGAAAGAAATGGTCGAAGTGAATCTTCCAGATAATACAGAAATTTTATCCACTGAGCAGCCCAAAGCACTTAGCAATCCTGCTTTTTTTATTCAAAAAGCTTTGAAAGATTCTATAAGTAGCCGAAGCTTGGACCAAATTATTGAGAATAAACTAAAAAAACAGCCACAAGCAAAGGCAGTAATAGTCATTTCGGATAATACTCGTCCTGTACCTTACAAAAGTAAAGCAGGAATATTATGGCCTATCATTGAAAAACTTTTAGCAAAAAATATTTCTAATGACCATATTCTTATTTTAGTAGCCACCGGTACTCATCGACCATTATCTGAAAAAGAATTAAGAGAGATGTTGGACCCTCGGGTATTTGACTATAAAATCCCCATAAAAAACCATGATTGTCGAGATAAAAATAATTTAGCCTATTTAGGCAAGACTAGTCGTGGTAGTTCAGTATATATTAATACTGATTATATGGAAGCAGATATTAAAATTCTTACCGGTTTGGTAGAAACGCATTTTATGGCCGGTGCATCGGGAGGGAGAAAATCAATCTGTCCGGGGCTCATAGGAGAAGAAAGCATCTATATATTCCACGGAGCGCCTATGTTAGCTTCCCAGGAAGCTAGTGACTTAATCATAGATGATAACCCTTGTCACCAAGAAGCTTTAGAAGTAGCCAAGAAAGCAGGAGCAGATTATATTCTCAATGTTACTATTGACCAAGATTTTAAGCTAACGGGAGTATTTGCCGGAGATTTAGAAGAAGCTCATAAACAAGCAGTAAAACAGATAAAAAAATACGTTACTATACCCTTGGATAAAGAATATGATATTGTTATTACTCATGCTGGCTTTGTAGGCATTAACCAATACCAAACAGCCAAAGCTGCAATAGTTGCTATCCCGGCTTTAAAACCCAATGGTAAATTAATTATGATAGCAAATAATAATGATAAGGATTTAATTGGTAGCGAGAAATATAAAGCAGTTTTACATCTATTAAAAATAATAGGAGCAAAACAATTTAATCATTTGATTTTATCAGCTGATTGGACTTTTATTCCTGATCAATGGCAAGTGCAAATGTGGACTCGCTTGTTTTCCAAAATTCCTCCAGAGAATTTTACTTATTACAGTCCTCGGCTTTCTTTTAATGATTATAAAATTATTCCTGGTGTTGATGGAAACATATTTCTTCCCAGATCTGAAAGATACAAAGATAATTTTAAGAATGCTGCTCAAATAATTGAAAAAGCGGTGGAAGCAGTAATATATGAATTAAAAAGCACTACACAAGAAAAAATAAGAATAGCCTATTTGGCCGATGGACCTTATGGAGTCCCGGTAAAAAGTTAGTGTAAAATTTTGTAGGGTAGTTTAAAAAATTTGCAAAGGAATAAGAAAAAGGAGGAACAAAACATGAAATTAAAAAAATTCGGAAATAAATGGGTGGTAAGAATCGATAAAGGAGAAGAAATTGTTGAAACTTTAAAAACAGCTTTGTAAAAAAAACAAAATAAAATTAGGTTCGGTTAGCGGTATGGGAGGAATTGAAAGGGCAAATGTTGGGTCTTTTAAAGCTAAAACTAAAGAATTTTTTTCTCAAGAATTAATAGGAGATTATGAAATTACTAACTTAATCGGAAATATCTCTACTATGAAAGGAGAAACATATCTTCATTTACATATTACTATATCCGATTTAAACAATAATTCTTTCGGAGGACACTTAATTTCTGCAATAATTAGCACAACAGGTGAAATTATTATTGAAGAAATTGAGGGAGAAATAGAAAGGAAATTTAATGAAGAAGTGAAATTAAACCTCTTATTTGATTAAAATATAAAATTATTGCCAAATAATTCGGGTCGGATGAATCCGACCCTTACACAAAAAACAACACAAAAAACCAAAAAAAATTTTTTCCATCTAAAAGCGAAAAATGATTAACCAAAAACTTTATCACGGTAACGCCGTTCTGCTACAAATTACAATTAAAGTTTGCCAAAGGGCCGTTGTCCCCTGACAATGTCTATGAAGTATATTTATCGTAGCAAACGATTTCCGATAAAGGTTTTCTTCCAGTCTTACTCCCTAATTCTTTGGGAAATCCTACGGGCATTAAGGCGACTACCCGCACTCCTTTGGGAATACCCAAGATTTCTTTTACTTCATCCTGATAGAAAGCACCGATCCAACAAGTACCCAAACCCAAGGCAGCTGCTTGCAAACTCATGTGGTTCAGAGCAATGGCCAAATCAATAGAGTAGCTATGCTCTCCACAGGTCATTACATAATCAGGATTAGTAGCACATCCTGCTATAACCACCGGGGCTTCTCCCACAAATTTCTGATTTTTACAAGCAGGAACCATTTTTTTTCTTAAATCTTCATCTTTTACTACAATAAATTTCCAGCACTGTTTATTACTAGCTGACGGGGCTAACCTGCCTGCTTCTAATACTTGCTGTAATACATCTTCCGGAATTTCTTTGTCCTGGTAACTTCTCACACTCTGCCTTTTTTTAATTGCTTCTAATACCATTTTTTCCTCCTCTTGAATTTTTATTCTAATTTTTTCAAATCTTCTGCTTCTAACGAATCTTCCAGATTATCCAATTTCTTTAATTCATCCTGTGCCGCGGAATTATCTAATGCTTTATATAATTATAATACTTTTTATCATAATACCAAAATCTTATTCAGGTATTCTAAAAAAATATTTTAACAATTTTGCAAAATTGTTTTAAGGTGATATAATGAAGTTGTAAAAAAAAGATTGAAGTTTCCAAATAATTTTAAAATTTTTTTATAGGAGTAAAATACCATGGATTATATAAAAAAATTTAAAAATTACACTACCAAACAAACTATAAACCTTATTATGAAAGCCTTAAGTAATACTTCTGATGAGAACCTTATTCGATTGACCTATGCTGCGGAAAGAATCTCTCCTAAGTTCAAATCCGAAATAGGCAAGGTTAGAAAAATGTTTGAGGAAAAAGCTCCTGCTTATTTTCTTGCCCAAAAAGTATTAAAGGAAATCCATCCTAATGTTCGGGATAAAATAGTATTAAATTTTATGATTAATTATATTTTGCTGGGGCCAAAAAATAGAGAGAATTTTGAAAAAAAAGAAGGTATCCCCTGTCCTGCTACTATAGTAATTAGTCCCACCATGAGATGCAATCTTAGATGTATAGGGTGTTATGCCGGAGATTATTCTAAAAAAGATGACCTCCCTCTTGAATATGTGGATAAAATTATAACTGAAGCCAAGGAAATGGGAACTTTTTTCTACGTTATTTCCGGGGGTGAGCCTTTTGTTAGAGACGATATGTTAGATATCTACAAAAAACATAATGACGCAACTTTTATGATTTACACCAATGGCACCTTTATAGATAAAAATATGGCTTTAAAACTACAGGAATTAGGTAATGTTGCCCCGGCTATAAGTGTAGAAGGATTTAAAAAGGAGACTGACCAGCGCCGAGGGGAAGGAGTATGGGAAAAAGTAATGCAGGTTATGGATAACTGTAAGGAAGCCAGACTAATTTATGGTTTTTCTATTACTCCTACCAGACACAATACTGAAATCGTCTACAGTGATGAACTAATGAAATTATTAACCGAAGAAAAAGGCTGTCCTTTTGGTTGGTACTTTACTTATATCCCTATCGGCAAAAACCCTGATGTGAACTTGATGCAGACTCCGGAACAAAGACTATATGGTTGGAGAAGAGTCAATTATCTGAGAAATAAGTATCCGGTCTTTATCGGGGATTTCTGGAATGATGGAATGCATGTAAATGGATGTATTGCCGGAGGCCGCCAATCCGGATATTTACATGTAAATGTAAAAGGAGATTATGAACCCTGTGTCTTTACCCACTGTGCTACTCATAATGTAAGAAATACCACACTAAGAGAGGCTCTGGCTTCTCCCTTATTTAAGGCCATAAGGAAAAGACAACCTTATTCTGACAATTTAATGTTGCCTTGTATGATTATTGACAACCCCAAGGTGTTAAGGGAAGTCGTTAATGAATGCAATGCTTATCCCACACACGGCAATGCCCATACTATATTAACCAAGTGTGCAGAACATCTGGATAAATACTCGAAAGAATATAGTGAACTTTCTAAACCTTTCTGGGAAAAAGTATATATCAGAAAAGAAGGTATGCCTAAAACAATCCCTGAAAAACTTGAAGAAGTGAAAGACCTGATAGAAGAGATAAGAGAAAAATAAAATAGGGACACATCCCATTTTCCTAATCGAGGAAAATGGGATGTGTCCCTATTTTATTTTTTCTTTCCTTTGAGATATAGTCATACCAAAGATTATCAACAATCCACCTATCCAGGCGATAACACCTACTTTCTCTCCTAAAAGGAGGTAGGCAAACATCGCTGCAAATATCGGTTCCCCGGAAAAAATAATAGCGGTTTTAGTAGCAGTGGAATATTTTTGAAATCTATTTTGCATATAGAAAGCCAGAGCAGTAGCAAATATTCCGGTTGTCACAATCGACCACCATATATCAGATGAATAGGAAAGATGAATAGCCGGTCTTTCAAAAATTAAAGCCATTAATAAAGATAATACGAAAACTACCGTTATTTGAGTAATCGCCAAAAGAACATAATCTAACTTTTTACTAAAAAATCCCACCGATATAATATGCATTGCAAAGGAAAAAGCACATAATAAAACTAAAAAATCCCCTAAATTAAAACTAGAGCTGCTGCTATAATTTAGAAACCATAATCCGGTGAATGCTAAAACTACTCCTATAACCGAATTTCGATTGATTTTCTCCTTAATGAAAAAATAGGAAATAATAGGGACCAAAACCACAGACAAACCGGTAATAAAACCGGCTTTGGTAGCTGTAGTGTACTTTAGCCCCACAGTCTGAAGAGCATAACCTAAAAAGAGGAAAATCCCAATTAGAGAACCTTTCTTTAAAATTATTATATTGATTTCTTTCATCCTCTTCCAGAATATTAATATTAGAATCAGAGCGGCCAATAAAAATCGATAAGTTAGATAAGTATAAGGAGGGATCAAATCAATAACCCCTTTAATCAAGGCAAAGGTGGAGCCCCATATAATCACTATTATTAATAAATAAATTTCTGCTTGAATACCTTTCATATTTCTCTATTCTTCCTCTTTAAAATAACTACAATACGACATTAACAACTTACTATATATCTTTCTGAAACCAGCCATTTTCTAATCCCTCTTCCTTAAAAGCTTGTAATGCCTCCCTATATTCTTCCTTATCTATCCTTCGGGATAAAAGGGGAAATTGGCCGGCCTGGTAAGCTGGAAAATATTGAGCCATCAAACTTATATAAGTATGAGGAGAAATTTCTCGGGCGATAAAATGCATAATCTTTTTAGTGCCACTCAAGCCCCCTGGTAAAACTAAATGACGGACAATTAATCCCGAACGAGCTACCCCGGTCTCATCTAATGCCAGATCTCCCACCTGTCGGTACATCTCCTTCAACGCCTTCTTCATTATTTTAAAATAGTTAGGGGCAGATGAATATTTTCTGGCAATCTCATTATCGGCATATCTGGCATCAGGGAGATATATATCCACGACACTATCAAGTAATTTCAAAGTATTTACAGAATCATAACCACTGGTATTATAGACTATGGGAATGCATAAACCCATTTTAATAGCCAATTTAAGACTCTTTAATATCTGGGGTACAAAATGGGTCGGAGTAACTAAATTAATATTATGGCATTTCCTTTTCTGTAAAGCAAGCATAATTTTAGCCAATTCTTGTAAGGTAACTTTATTGCCATTTCCTAACTGGCTTATGGGATAATTCTGACAATAAATACACTTTAAATTACAGTTGGTGAAAAATATGGTGCCCGAACCGAAGTCACCCACCAGGGGCGGTTCTTCTCCAAAGTGAGTATTATAACTGGAGATCATCACCTCTTCACTCGAACGACAGAATCCTTGCTCGCCTTTCAGGCGATTTACTCTGCACTTATGGGGACATACCTCACAGGAAGAGAGTAATTTATAAGCCTTCTCAATCCGTCTATCAAATGCTTCTTCTTTTATATTTAAATATCTCGGATATTTTAATTTTCTTATCAATTTGTAATTTTTTCACCTTTAAAGATAATTTAATACCTCTTCTAAGGAATCTAACTGTAAATAATTTTCTGATAGGGGTTCTTCT
>JBBRDV010000050.1:0-10207 GCA_038203565.1 Atribacterota bacterium | reverse complement strand
GGTGGGATTAATAGGATTTGCATTTGTCACAAGCTGGGTTTTTGGTCGTGAATATTCTGACCGGACGGTAAAAGATTTACTTGCGTTACCTACCCCACGATCATCCATCGTTTTATCGAAATTTATCGTTGTGGCAATTTGGCATGGTGGCGTTATGCTGATCAATACTAGATTTAGCACTACGATTCTCGATTGTCAAATTAACTATTTCATTTTAAAAGATATTTTAAAATTTTATGCAAACTATACAAAAAATAAATAGAAAAAAGCATATTACTCATACTATTATACAAAGGAAATGTTATATATGATAGCGTATATTTATAATAGTAAATAATTTAAGACAAATCAATTCCCATTTGAGGTACAAAAAACGATGAAAATAGTTGTAGCCCCAGATTCATTTAAAGGTAGTTTGACCGCTGCAGAAGTATCAGATGCAATAGAACAAGGAATAAGAGAGATCTTTCCGGAAGCTGAAATTGTAAAAATCCCGATGGCAGATGGGGGAGATGGAACAGTTCAGTGCCTGGTAAATGCTACCGGAGGAGAAATTTTAAGAGAGAAAGTTAAAGGTCCCTTGGGAGGTGAAGTTTTAGCTTCTTACGGTATTTTGGGAGATAAGAAGACCGCAGTTATCGAGATGGCTGAAGCGTCAGGATTAACTTTAGTTCCAGAGAACCAAAGGAATCCATTGATAACCACTACCTACGGAACTGGTCAGTTAATTAAAGCAGCATTAGACCAGGGATGTAGAAAGATGATTATCGGGATTGGGGGAAGTGCCACCAACGATGGAGGGGCTGGTATGCTTCAGGCATTAGGGGTCAAATTACTAAATCAAGAAGGAAAGGAAGTAGGTTTTGGAGGAGGGGAATTAAAAAAAATTTTCCGAATTGATACAAAATATTTAGATAACCGTTTATCCGAGACTAAAGTATTAATAGCTTCAGATGTGAGCAATCCTCTTTGTGGACCGCAGGGTGCTTCCAGGATCTATGGACCTCAGAAAGGAGCTACTCCAGAAATAATTGAAGAATTAGATAAATCTCTGTCTTATTTTGCAGAATTAATAAAAAGAGATTTAAATAAAGATGTAAAAGATATACCAGGGGCAGGAGCAGCCGGGGGTTTAGGTGCTAGTTTAATGGCATTTTTGGATGCAGAACTTAGACCAGGTATTGAGATTATAATTGAGATAGTAAAACTCGAACAAGCTATTAAAGATGCTGATCTGGTAATTACCGGTGAAGGGAAAATTGATGGTCAGACTATCTACGGAAAGGCACCAATTGGGGTAGCCAAAATTGCTAAAAAGTATAATATCCCGGTAATAGCGGTGGCTGCAATTATTGGTGATGATGCAGATATTGTGTACCAATACGGTATTAATACTTTGCTTAAAATTAGTGAACCACCAATGAGTCTAGCTGAACCCAAGTCTAAGAAGGTTTGGTTGATTAAAAAGAGTATAAAACAATTTTTAGAGAGAAAGAAAGAAGCTTTTTATTGAGCTAGTAAAACGTCTCCTGTCACACTATTATAAATGCTTTTTATAAAAAAAAGATTTTTGCGCATAAATAAGAATAAATAAGAATATTGACAAAAAAGAATAATCATGAGAGAATGTTAGGTAAGAACTAACTAACTATTGAGGTGATATTTTGAAAGAATATCATAACTTATTCAGCGTATTTAATGGTTTTATGCGAATTAAGACAGAGTGCAGGTTTTGTGTCATCGATAAATATAATATTTCACAGCTGACCTTAAAACAGATTGAATACTTAAAGAAATTTGATGAACGCGAATATGTCACCATCAGTCAATTAGCTGAAGATTTGAATTTATCCAAGCCATCAATCACCGAAATGGTTAAAAAGTTTATTAAATTAGATTGCGTTAAGAAAGAACAATGCAACCATGATGCAAGAGTTTATTATCTGTTTCTCACCGAAAAAGGCAAAGGGATTGCCAGATTAGAACAGATTGCAGATGAGGATTTTATCAGAAGAGTGGAAAATTGTTTAAACGAAGAAGATATTAGCTTATTGATAGAATTATTGTCGAAAGTGGTTTAAAAAGTCTATTTTTTTGTGGTAATAGTTAGGTTAAGTATAACTAACTATTGAAAATTCTTGAATAAGAATGTGGTTAAAAAAAAGAATACCGAATATGAAATAAAAAGCAACGGAAGTTTTGTAATAAGTTGGACAACTCTTTAAAAGAGATGGGAGAGATGTTCATTTAATAGAAGCTACATTAACAAAAGAAATCACAGAAACGGGAGCGCAAGAAGTAGTTCAAATATAAGAAATGAGGTGAAAATCATGAAAGATAATCAAGTAAAAGATGAGTTAGTTATTATAGCGATGCCTGGTCAGGTACTATTTAAAGGAATAAAAAGTACGATAAAAATTAAGAAATCATTAGGCGAAAAAATATCTTCTAGGATTAAGCAGGATGATAACTATGCTATTGCACTGCTTTTAAAAGAGGGTTGTAATTTCGAAACTTACCAGGAAAAAGATTTGTATACCATGGGAAGTTTGGTGAAAATTGAGCAGATAGTTGAGTCAAAAATAACCTATGATATCAATGTAGAAGTATTGGATAGGGTAGAGGTGAAGAATATACGTCAGGAGCAGGGTTATTGTATCGGTAAATACGAAATAGCGCCGGATATTGAAGATTTAGACAAAAATACACAAAATCAAATGCTGGAATATGTTAAGACAGTCACCGCTGAAATTAGCGGGAAATTTATAGGTTCTGAAAGGTATATTCAATATATCCAAAGCATGAAGGACTTGGAACTGCTGATCAGTTATTTGATGCAGTTCATCAATATATCCAGTTTTGAAAAACAAGAATTATTGGAAATGAGATCCAGAAGAAAGAAAAGTTTAAAGTTTTTAGATATTCTAATCGAACAAAAGGAAAATATCGAATTTCAAATGGAGATGAATGCAAAGTTAACCGGTGAAGTCAATAAACAATATAGAGAAAGGATGCTGAGAGAACAATTAAAAGCGATACAGGAAGAATTAAATGAAGGTAAACCTTCAGAAAGTAAAAAGAAGGATTATTTGCAGTTAATCAATGAATCTAAAATGCCTGAAGATGTAAAAGAGATTGCCCGGGAAGAATATGAAAAATTACAAAATCAAAGTCCGATTAGTGTGGAGACCAATGTAATTAGAAACTATTTAGATTTATTGACCTCACTTCCCTGGGGAAAAAGCAGCGTAAAGGAAGTAGATATTAAAGAAGCAAAAAATATTTTAGAAAAAGACCACTATGGGTTGGATAAGGTGAAGGAAAGAATCATTCAACATTTAACCGTGATGAAGCTTAAGAATAATCAACAGGGTTCAATACTCCTTCTGGTAGGACCTCCGGGAACCGGAAAGACCAGTCTGGGAAAAAGTATTGCCAAGGTACTTAAAAGGGAATATGTGAGAATAAGTCTGGGAGGAGTAAGAGATGAAGCAGAGATAAGAGGGCATAGGAGAACTTATGTTGGTGCTCTTCCGGGAAGAATTATACAGGGAATCAAAAAAGCAGGAACCAATAATCCGGTGTTTATATTGGATGAGGTGGATAAACTGTGGGCTTCTAATATGGGAGACCCGTCCAGTGCATTATTGGAAGTGCTGGATCCCGAGCAAAACAACTCCTTCTCTGATCATTATCTGGAAATTCCCTATGATCTGTCGAATGTATTTTTTATCGGAACAGCAAATTCCCTGAAGGAAATTCCCGATGCGTTGAAAGATAGAATGGAAATCATTCAGATTAGCAGTTATACTACGACCGAGAAATTTCATATCGCCAAAGATTATCTGATTGATGAGGTTTTGGAATATCATGGTCTAAAGCATGAGCAATTAAAGATAGAAGATGATGCATTGAAGGCGATTATAGACAAATATACCCGGGAAGCCGGGGTGAGAGGGATTAAAAAACAATTATCAGCGATAGCCAGACATGCGACAGAAAAAATTGTAGTTGATGAGGTGGAACTTCCTTATATGGTCAAAGAAGAAAGTTTATTTGATATTTTAGGACCTGAAATTTCCACTTATGATAAAGTTAAGAAATCAAATCCGCCCGGAGTGGTTACCGGATTAGCCTGGACACCGGTAGGTGGAGATATTTTATTTATTGAGAGTGCCTTTATGCCGGGAAAAGGTGAGTTAATGTTAACGGGACAATTAGGCGAGGTCATGAAAGAGTCAGCTAAAATATCTCAAAGTTTGATCAGGTCGAGATTGGTTTTGAGATTGAAGGATATTCATTTTAATAAACATGACCTTCACATTCATATACCGCAGGGTTCTATCCCCAAGGATGGACCATCAGCAGGCGTGACACTATTTACGTCAATAGCATCACTGTTTACCGGAATACCTGTAGACCCTAAAACAGCCATGACTGGTGAAATATCTTTGAGGGGGGCAGTGCTTCCCGTGGGAGGAATTAAGGAAAAAGTAATAGCCGCACATCGTTCCGGTATCCAAAAAATACTCCTTCCTTTGGGAAATAAAAAGTACCTTTACGATGTTCCGGATGAAGTAAAGAAAGATATCCAGTTTATTTTTATCGAAACCATAGAAGAATTAATTCACGAGACTTTAGGCATTAAACTGCCAGAAGCAAATAAATTTCATTTTCGCATTATAGATACGGCAGATATCGACACAGAAAGTGTAAGAATACAAGAAAGTACAAGAAAGGGGACATTTAGTTTGACATAATCGGTTAAAGTTCATGCCATAAATAAGGGTAGTTTATATCAAGAAACTAAAAAGTTAAAAAGCAGTATAGTGGAAAGACATGGGGAAAAATTAACTCCATGTCTTTCTCGATTTTATGATTTTTTCTCTACTTGACCGGCTAATCCCATCCGGATAAATAACCAGGGTGCCCCAAAACTGATCCATATACCCAGTAACAGATAACGAAAAAACCGGCTTAATTGGTAGAAGGGCTGGCCTTCTAAAGGAAATATGAATTTCAATCCCAGATAGAGTATCCCTATTCCGATAATTCCAAGCAAAAAACTTAAAAGCCGCTGCAGCCAGTGCCCCGGTCGAATCTCTCCAATAAAAGAATGAAATAATAGCAGACCATAGCCAATACCGGTCAAAGCGGCCACCGAACTGATAATATCCGGTGATGATTGAATTTGTAATAGGATTACCGGAAATAGCGTAATGCAAATGATTTTAAATATCATATTTCCTTGAATAAAATCGATTTTGCTCTTTACAAAAATAAAATAACTCAAGCAGAGAATGAGTCCGCCAAATAACCACCCTCCCAGAATATCGGTAGGAAAATGGACGCCCAGATAGATGCGGGAAAATCCAATCAAAAGAATCAGTAAAACAGAAAGGTTGCGAATCCAGATTTGCCTTTTCCAATAAGCTATACTCCCCCAGACCACCAGGGAAGACTGGGCATGGCCGCTGGGAAAACCATATCCAGAGGCATAAACCTTTTGAATTTCAGGTAAAATATCATAAGGGCGGGTCTGCTGGAATATCTCTTTTAATCCGTTATTAACATAAACGGATAATAAAAAGATAATTCCGACCCGTATCCCCAAATAAAAGTCAACACACCAAAGGAGGAAGGAAAATAAAAGCAAGTAAAATAATCCATCTCCCAGTGAAGTAATAGCTCGAAAAAAAGAATCCAGCAATGGTGTATCAATCTTTTGAATCATAATAATGAAATTTAATCCCCACTGAAAAATGGTATCCATAACATCACCTTCCTCCCTAATTATAATGCTTTATTATATCAAAAATAACCAAAGAATGTTCTTTTTCCAAAAAAATTCATCTTATGTTGTGACAGGGGGCGGTTGTTTGTTTCAGAAAAACAAGGTGTTTTTGTTTTTTGAATATCAGTACAACGCCACTCATTGACATATTCACGCCCTATATATAAAATGTAATTATACATATCACATAGTCATCTGCTATCTCAAGATGAATAATCTAAAGATTTAAAATGCTGCCGACCTTTAAAACAACTATACTATATCATCTGTTTTTGAAATTCATTGAGAAGGAGCATTGCTTCCTTTTATCGGGCTTTAAATATACAGTAGGAGGAATTTATTATGAATATTGGTATTATTTTATATTCTGAAACCGGTAACACCTATTCCGTTTCCCAGAAGCTCAAGGAGAAACTTGTCAAAGCCGGACATTCTGTGAACATCGACAGACTAAAAGTAATCGGTAAAGTGAGACCGGGAACAAAAGATATTAAGTTTGAAACGCTTCCCAATACCGATTCATACGATGCGCTGGTGTTTGGTTCTCCGGTGCAGGCCTTTTCCCTATCATCTGCAATGAAAACCTATCTGTCACAGATAAAATCACTACAGGATAAAAAAGTTGCTTTTTTGGTAACTCAATTTTTCCTTTTCCCCTGGTTGGGGGGAAATCGCGCAATCGGGCAAATGAAAAAAATCTGTGAATCCAAGGGAGCAACTATTTGCGGAACCGCAGTCGTTAACTGGTCAAAACCTAGCCGTGAAAAACAGATTACTGAAATGGTTGAAAAATTGAGCAAATTATTTTGATGACAGGACAAAAAAGAGTTACGATAAACTGTTTTAGGGAAAATTTAATATTGATAAAGACGGCTTGCCTGTAGAAATTTCTTTGCAGATTCAGTTTGCTCTTAACTTCGCATAGATAGATAATAAAAAAATGAGGTAATCAAAAATGGTAAATTATTCAGATGTTTTAGCGGCTTATTCCAGGGTGACAAATTAAACATCGATGATTTTAAAGGAATGAATGAGGTATTTCAAGAATTTTTTTCTGTTGAACCGCCTGCGCGAACCACCAGCACGGTCAAAGCATTCCCTCCGGGAGTTTTGGTTGAGATAGATGTTATCGCCTTAAAACCATCCTGTCCGGGTAGTCCTTTAAAATAAAAGGAGGTAAAAAAATGGAATTAAAAGTAGGAATGAGAGCGCCTGATTTTACTCTACCTGATAGTCAGGGGAATGATGTAGCCTTATCAAATTTCAGAGAGAAGAATGTTATTTTATACTTTTACCCGAAGGACAATACCAAGGGATGTACCCTTAGCCATTAATTTCAGAGACAATTATGAGGAAATCAAGGAAACCGATACCGTTATTTTGGGTGTCAGTAAAGATAGTACGAAATCTCACCTTAACTTTATTAATAAATATAATTTACCTTTTGTACTGCTTAGCGATGGAGAGGGCAAGGTCTGTGAATTATATGGTGTCTGGAAGACGAAGAAGATGTACGGCCGGGAATATATGGGGATTGAGAGGACTACTTTTTTGATTGATAAAGAGGGGAATATCATGAAAATATTCCCCAAAGTCAAAGTAGAAGGCCATGTTGAGGAAATTATGGACCAATTAAAACGGAATGAGTAGAATGACAAAGTAAAGATGATATTCTTTTGAGCTTCGGTTTATTGTTGCTACCAGGGTGATATTGATTGACCCAGGATTATAAATCTATCCGGTAAATTAACTATTTAGTATTTTTGCGAAAGAGTTATAAAATACGCGTTCATATAATAATTTATTTTCACTTTTCGGCATTTTTTCTTCATTAGGGTAACCAAGGGCAATGATAGACAAGACGTTTACATTTTCAGGTATTTTAAGTATTTCCCTAATATATTCTTCGGCAGTTTTGACTTCCGAATACATTCTTTTTCTTATTTGAATCCAGCAACTCCCTAAACCCAACCAATGTGCGGTTAGCATCATAAGTATAGAAGCAATGGAAGCATCTTCCACCCAGGTATCTGATAGATTCTGATCTGCCGCAACCACGATTCCCAGAGGGGCATTGGACAAAAATGCAGAGCCCTGCATTTTAGAAAAAGATAATCGGGATAGCAAATTATTATCATCAACCACAATAAACTGCCAGGGGTATTTGGCGTGTCCGGATGGAGACAGTAATGCAGCCTGAATTATTTTGTCTACCTTTTCTTGTTCTACTTTTTTATTTTCATATTTTCTGATGCTTCTCCGTTTCATTAACAATGATAATAGATTAACGTCCATTTTACAGCACCTCTTTTTTAAATTTTTTTTATCTTTTAAATAATATTTTAGGTTGGTTTATTTAAATCATTTCCATTAGTGTGATAGTATTCTTTTGCCCTTGTATTTAAATTATACCAAAAAAGGGCGAGTTTAACTATAATAGATCCATTGTATTATTCATATTAATACAAATTCAAGAGATAAATCATCATATTTTATCACTACAGGAAGGATGCAATAAAAATTGCTAAAAATATTTCCGGTTATCCGATTCCAACAGGATTTAGTGAACTGGTATCATATCAACCATCGTTCATTACCCTGGAGAGAAACAAATAATTCTTATCATATATGGATTTCGGAGATCATGTTACAACAGACTCAGGTCAAAACAGTCAAGCCATATTTTTTTCGATTTATTGAAAGATTTCCCACGGTTGAAAAGTTAGCCGATGCTTCAATAGAAGAAGTGCTGAAATATTGGGAGGGTCTTGGCTATTATCACCGGGCGATAAAACTACATCAGACCTCGCAAATTGTTAAAAATGAGTTTCAGGGTCGTTTTCCGGATAATTATCAACAGCTTCTTGATCTGCCCGGTATCGGGCCCTATACTGCCGGTGCCATTGCCAGTTTTGCTTTTAATCTAGCGGAACCGGCCATAGATGGAAACGTTACCCGGGTTATCAGTCGGATTTTTCTTATTACCGCAGATCATAGCAAAGCGGGAACAAAACAAAAAATACGGCTGCTTGTTTTAAAAATAATGCCTCGGGAAAAGGTTGGGTTTTTTAATCAAGCACTCATGGAACTGGGTGCGACTATCTGTACACCGCGCCGGCCTGAATGTTCCGGTTGTCCCGTTTATTATTCCTGCAAAGCATTTCTGCGAAAAAAACAGGAAGTCATTCCCCATTTGGGAAAGAAGGCAAAGCCGAAAAAGATTGCCATGGAGATGGCTCTTTTACTAAAAGAGAATAAAATATTACTGGTCAAACGTCCACCCGGGGGACTTTTAGCCGATATGTGGGCCTTGCCGGCAACGGAAGTGAAAAGAGAAAATTCCGGAGGTTACAGTATCCAAAATATCCTGGAAAATTCTTATCAAATAAAAATACATCTGAATCCTGTTTTAATTGGAGAAGTAAATCATGCTTTTACCCACCGGATATGGTTGATGAAATTATATCATTTTTCTTCATTTTCAGATGGTAATTTTGATTCGCATAACCCAAAATGGGTACCCATTCCTCAATTAAATCAGATTGCGATTCCCACTGCCTTTAAAAAACTTATTAGTTATAGTAACCATCATGTTAGTCACCATCATTGACAAAAGATGGTTACTTTCGTCTCTATTTAGAGATGAAGGAGTTTTTTATTTTATTTAAGGAGAAAAAATATGAAAAGAATAAAGGGTTTTCAGCAAATTAAGCGATTAGTCATTAAAATCGGGACTTCTTCCATAATAAAAGAGTCCGGGAAAATCAATCATTATTATTTAGAAAAACTGGCAAAAGTTGTTTCGGATTTACATGCACAGGGGAGAGAAGTTGTTATTGTTTCTTCAGGGGCAATCGGCCTAGGATCAAGTAAATTTCACTTTCAACAAAAGCCTAAAAATTTAGATGAAAAACAGGCGATGGCCGCTGTCGGTTAAGGATTGGTAATGCATTTATATAAAAATCTTTTTTCAAAATATAAAATAACGGTTGCCCAGATGCTTTTAACCCGTAATGATTTTGAAGATAAGATTCGTCAATATAATACCTGCAATACCTTTAATGCCTTATTTAAATATAAAGTCATTATTAGTCAGTAACGAATTAGCACATTATTCTACTGATAAAAAGAATGATGCATTGAAATACATGGCTGAAAGTTTGATAAATGAAGAAGAGTTTATCTTGTTAGAAAATTCAGCGGACCTTGAAACGGCCAAGTGTGAAGGAAAAGAAAAGGCTTTTTTAGACCGGTTGATCTTAGATAAAAAAAGAATTAAGGAAATGGCAGGGGGATTGTTGGCAATTGCGAAATTACCGGATCCTGTCGGAGAATTAGTCGCAAAGATAAAAAGACCCAATGGTCTTTGTATTGAGAAAAGAACAGTGCCTTTAGGTGTCATTGGAATTATTT
>JBBRDV010000049.1:0-10311 GCA_038203565.1 Atribacterota bacterium | reverse complement strand
AGCAAAACTCTGGGGAATATTTACCCCGGAAGGACAAGGCAAGCAATATTTGCAGGAGGTGCAGGGGACTAATATTTTCTTACGATAAATTTTAATTAAATCATCTATAATATTCAAATCTTCTTCATGTAAAGAACTTACTCCGGACCGGTCAGCACTGGCACAATTCTCATTTAACATCTGCAGGTTGCTCATTCCGCTTAAGACCACAGATACCTCCGGAAGGTTCCACAAATATTGTAGTGCCCAATCAACCGGAGATCTTTTTACCTTCGACTTTTCTATCACTTCCCATGCTTCAGCGGGCGGGTTGGCCAATCTTCCCCCTTTTAGAGGTTCCATAATCACCACTGCCATTCCTTTTCCCGCGGCATATTTTAAGCCTTCGGTCGTTGCCTGAATCGCAGTATCCATATAATTATATTGTATTTGCACGACATCCCAAGGATAAAAATCTACTACCTCTTTAAACACCGGCAAGGTATCGTGAAATGAAAAACCAATATACTTTATTTTACCTTCCTTTTTAGCTTCTATCATTTTATCCATTAAATGATATTTTTTTAATTTTTCCAACCCTGATCTATTCATTGCATGAAAAAGATAGGAATCTAAATAATCCGTTTGCAATTTTTTCAATTGTTTATTTAAATATTTATCAAAATCTTCTGCTTTGTTCACCAAAAATAACGGACTCTTGGTAACCAAATGAACTTTTTCTCTGTAACCCCCCTGCAGTGCCATGCCCACAATTTTTTCACTGGTACCAAGATGATATGGCCAGGCAGTATCCAGGTAATTAATTCCTTTGTCCACTGCACTTTTAATCAGTTGAATTGATTTGGGCATATCAACCTGCAAGGGTATCAACTTTTTTGTTGGAAGCCTCATGCAGCCCAATCCAAGAGCTGATACTTTAAAGCCGGTTGAGCCAAACTTTCGATATTTCATAAAATCCTCTCCATCTATAATTTAAATAAGGACGCATCCTATAACTCTCCAGGTTCCATAGGTTTTCCGATAAAAGTTCCCGAATTATTGAGCATTAACAAGTGTCTCTATTTATTTAAAGAGTTTTGGTCTCTTTAATCTCAATATCCATATCCATCTCCCGTATTCATTTTTTCTTTCTTGGTTTTGCGCTTTGCAATATCACTTTCCAACATAAGACGAAAAGGTAATCAGTAAAGTCTTTCTCATGAAGAAAGATCATTTGCTTGGTATTTCCTCTGGAGGTGATGCTCCTTTAAATTCTATCCCTTATAGTCTGGTCATGTTGCCAATATAACCTATCCTTTGTTATATTGCAAGATCTGAACTCCTATTTGCCCTATTTGTTTGGACTTGAATTTTTTCCAGTTCAGCTGTGGTGAAGTAACCTGTTAAACGGGTTATATATATAACCCGTTTAACAACATTGGAAGTGGGATACTCCAAACGCAGACAATCTAAAATAAATATTTCGATGCTTTTAATTTCTTTGTCCAGCCATTTTTGAGAAGCAATATAAGCCTGTCCTTGCGCAAACAAGAGAATAATCCCTTAAAATTAAGTTGACTATTTAAAAAAAAGGCAGATAATATAAAAAAGGAAGATGTATTTACTTAAAAAAATTTATAAAATTTATAAAATTAAGCAGGACTTTTAAAAATTATGTCGAATGTTTTATTGTAAGGAATAATAAATAAAGATTATTTTTTAATAAAGTAATCGTAAAAGTGAAAGTTTAAAAATTTATTGGAAGGAGGTGAAATAGCATGTCAAGTATGTGGTATTGGATTATAGGAATTGTAATTGTAATAATAGCAATATATCTAATATGGGGCAGGAAGAAAAAAGTAGGGAAGTAAGTTTCTTAATTGTCATCTTTTGCTCTGATACAGAATGTAGAACTTATCAAATAATAACCTTAACAAAATAAGAGAGGGTATTTAAAACCCTCTCTTATTTTCGTAAAAAACTTAGTGATTATTTTTCAAAATAACTTTTATCAATATCTCCCTCATTGGCATAACCTCTGCTTTCTCTTTTGGAGAAGGGTATTACCTATCATAATTCCGACCTTTCCTGGGAAGAAAGAAATCTGAGTGTTAACGGGGATTAGCAGAATGTCCGGACTGCCAAAAGAACCAGGTGGAGGGAATAAGAAAAGTTAACCAAAGGTGCCTGGCACTTTTGGTTAACTTTTATCTTGATATGCCCTCATTTTTAAAGCCATTCTTAATTGAACTGCATCATCAAACTTTTTGGGGTCTAAACCGGTTATTTCCTTAACTCTTCTTAATCTATAAAGTAAAGTATTTCGGTGTATATAGATAGTTTGAGCGGTTTTTAAAATACTTAAATTATTATCAAAAAAAGCTTTTAAAGTTTCCAGTAATGTTTCGTTTATTTTCCTTCCTCTAACCTCTTTTGCAGAATAAAAAGTCTTTTTTATAATTTCTTATTGTTATTTTCTATGGGAAGATTAATTCCTGGCTTTGCTCCCACTAAACGATTTATGTCTTGGGTAATCTTCATCGGTTGCCATCTCTCTTTAAATAAGATTCGTATCTTGTAACTCGCAACTTGCATCTTGCAACTATTTTCTTTTTTGTTTTTTCTCATTAAATACTATTTACTAACGACTAATTTAATTGGGTAACTGGCAAATTTGCAAAATACTTTACTAAAAAAGAGGAATTGCTTTAAAAATATAGAATATATATAATATAAAATAAAAAAGCTCTTTAATTCTTTAACTAAAAATTAAAGATTTAAAAAGGTGAAAGATTTTATGGTTATAAAAGTGAAAATTACTTAAAAGTTTTCGTTGAAAAATTAAAAGAATTCTGTTCAGAAGTGATATAATAAAAATAAATTAAAAAATATTTAATTAAAAAAGAGGATTTTTGAAAATAATGTTGAATATATAAATATTAGGCATAAATTCTTTTAATAAATTTCTTCGATTTTATCCGTAAAATTATAAAATACTAAAAAAGAAAAGAAAGGATAGCAGATATGTATAGAAAAAATTTAAAACTAAGTTTTATAATCTTTTTAATCATTTTATTAGCCCTTTTTACTACCACTGTCTTTGCCAACAGTGAAACAGAAAAGTTATTACAGGAAATTATAGAAGGAAAAACCATGAAACCTGATATCTTCGCTTTCATCAATATGGGAAACTTTTATTATTCGTTAGGTCTATATGAACCCGCGGAAAAAGAATACGAAAAAGCTTTGGGCTTAGATCAAACAAATATATTGGCCAGGATAAATCATAGTTATACTTTATATAAAATAGGAGAAAGAGAATCAGCTCTTACCAATCTATCTCTGATTATTATCGAGGACCCTAATAATGCTTTTGCCTATTTGGTAAAGGGAATGATATATAAAGATGCGCTCGAGTATGATTTGGCAATCAAAGAATACGAAAAAGTTGTTGAACTTATTCCTCAAAATGACAAGCTTATTTCCGAATTAGCTCAACTCTACCAGGACAATGACCAATTTATTCAAGCAACAGAGACATATATAAAATTGGGTAAGCTTAAACCCAGTCCTTATATCCTGGACAATTTTTTAGCTTACCAGGAAAGTGCTGCTGGTTATTTAAATTTGGGTGATTACTATAGTAGTGTGGGAAATATTGAACAAGCTGTATTTGCTTATACTAAAGCGACACAATTTAGCGAGGATAAACGGTCAATAGCTATAGCATATTACCGATTAGGACTTATTAATCTAAAAGGCAAAGAATACGAACAGGCCATCATGGAAAAGGTATTATCCCAAAAATTTTACCCATTATACATCGAAGATTTTACTTTTGATAATTTTGCCCAAGCCTTTATTGAAATAGGCGATATGCATTATAACGCGGGAGAACTCCAAAGGGCTTATCAAAACTATGAACTGGCTCTTCAGTTAGCAGATTCAAATTATATCCTCTCAGAGGCACATTATAAATTAGGCTTATCTTATTACCGTAGCCAAGATTACGAAAATGCTGTAAGAGAAGGAGAAATTGCCTTAACTCTAAACCCCGAATATTTATCTGACCAAGAAAGATTAATTAACCTTTTAATTGCTAACTCCTGGTCTAGTCTTACTAAAAAAGAATAAGATCGTGTCTCGTATCTCGTATTGAGTTAGTTGGTTACTTGGTTAACTAGTTTAATACTAAATCCTATACTAACAAGGTGACGAGATAACCAACTAACTAGCTAACTAATGATAACGACTATTAAAATAAAATCGAGGTGGAAAAAATGAAAGTAAATAAACTAATGGAAGGATTAACTTTTTTACTTATAGGAACAATCCTCTTGGCAAATACTTTGGGAATATTAGATTGGTCTGTATGGTTAAATTTATTCAAACTCTGGCCTCTACTCGTAATAAGTGTAGGTATATCTTTAATCTTTAGAGGAAAGGGTCTTGCCTTTATGGGACCCCTAATTATATTCCTGGGAATTATTGCGGGAGTGGGAGCAAGTTATATGGGAATTAGTTTTGAAGGAGAAATAGTGAGGGAAATAAAAACTCTAAGCCGCGAAATAGTTATAGAAGTTGAAAAAGTTCCTGAAACTGAAGTGGCTTTAGAAACTGAAATAACCCCAGAAATCGGAACACCTCCGGATACCGAAATAACTCTTGAAACTGAAGTGGCATTAGAAACAAAGGGGTATCCTGAAATCGAAAGAGCTTCAATTGCATTAAATCTTGATGTAGGGAAACTTACCCTGGGCGAATCTACCCCGCTACTTTATGAATGCATTTCTCAATATCAATATAAAGAATTTGAACCTTTTGAAAAATTCTCCCTTACAGAAAAAGAGGCTGACATACTTATCTACCATTCGCCGATAACCAAAAAAAGAATTTCTAATAATATTAAAAATGACTGGCAGTTAAAATTAAATAATAAAATAATATATGATTTATCTATTAAAACAGGCGCTATTGATACAGATTGTAACTTATCAGGTTTTAAAATAGAAAAACTATATATTGAAAGTGGAGCAAGCAATATTAACTTAATTATACCTCAATATGATTCTAAAATTATTATAGATTCCGGAGTATCTAATATTGATATTGCTATACCTAAAAATGTAGGAGCAACAGTGAATATTGCTTCAGGAATTGCTGTAAAAGACCTTGACGTTGACGACTTCATTAAAAAAGATAGTACATATATTTCTAATAATTATGATTACTCAGAATTTAAAACAATGATAGAGATTGATTGTGGCGTTTCTAATATAGATGTTAATTATATTGATATTCCTTGAGAAGATAAAAAATGTATTTTTAGACTAAATTTTTCAAAAGATTATTTTGCCATAATTTTAAAATAAATTTGCTTATATTCCATACTGAAAGAACCTTTGGTTTTATGTGGAAAGCTATTTAAAAATTATCTTTTCATTTTTTTCATCCAAATCAACTTCTAATTTATCCCCCTCTTTAAAAACTCCCTCCAAAATCTGCGAAGCCAAGGGGTCTTGAATGTATCTTTGAATAGTTCTCTTTAAAGGTCGAGCACCATAATGGGGGTCATACCCTTTTTCAGCTAAAAATTCCTTTGCTTTTGCAGTCACTTTCAAACCAATCTTCTTGCCCTGCAATCTCTCCTTTAGAATATTCAACTGAATATCCACAATTTTAATAATCTGTTCTTTATCTAAATTGTTAAAGATAATTATCTCATCAATTCTATTTAAAAATTCTGGCTTAAAGTGCTCACGAAGAGAATCGTTTACTTTCTGCATGACAGATTCTCTATTCTCCTCATTCATTTCGTAAATCCACTGACTTCCAATATTCGAAGTCATAATCAAAATAGAATTTTTAAAATTTACTACCCTGCCCTGCCCGTCAGTTAGGCGGCCGTCATCTAAAATCTGTAACAAAACATTAAAAACATCGGGATGAGCCTTCTCAATTTCATCAAAGAGAATAACTGAATAAGGTTTGCGTCTAACAATTTCAGTGAGTTGACCACCTTCTTCATATCCTACATAGCCTGGCGGGGCTCCGATTAACCGGGCCACACTGTGTCTCTCCATATATTCAGACATATCAATACGCACCAAGGTGTTTTCATCATTAAATAAAAAAGCAGCCAAACTTCGAGCAAGCTCGGTTTTCCCTACTCCTGTGGGTCCCATAAAAATAAATGACCCTACCGGTCTATTGGGGTCGGCTATCCCCACTCGAGATCTTCTGATAGCATTAGAAATTAATCTAATCGCCTCATCTTGTCCAACTACTCTTTTTGTAAGCTCTTCTTCCATCCTGACTAATTTATTCGCTTCGCCTTCCATAAGTCGGCCAACAGGGATACCAGTCCATTTAGAGACAACCTCTGAAATATCCTCTTCATCCACTTCTTCTTTAAGCATCTTGGTCTCTTTTTGCAAAGAAGCTAACTTTTTATTTTCTTCCTCCAATTTTTTTTGAAGTTGAGGTAATACTCCATACCTTAACTCGGCTACTCGATTAAGATTCCCTTCTCTCTCTGTTTTTTCGGCTTCTAATTTAGATTTTTCAATATTACTTTTTATTTCATGAATTTTTTGAATATATTCTTTTTCATTATTCCAATGCAATTTCATGCTATCCCTTTTTTCTTTAAGGGAACTTAGTTCCCGCTCTATCTTTTTTAAACGTTCTTGAGAGCTGGCATCTTTCTCTTTTTTTAAAGCTTGTTTTTCTACCTCTAATTGAATAATTTTTCTCTCCACTTCATCTATTTCGATAGGCATACTATCAATCTCTATTCTTAGGCTGGCAGCTGACTCATCAACTAAATCGATAGCTTTGTCAGGTAAAAATCTATCTGAAATGTAACGATCAGATAAGATAGCTGCTGCAATTAACGCCGAATCTTTAATTTTTACTCCATGATACACTTCGTATCTTTCTTTTAAACCTCTTAAAATAGCAATAGTATCTTCTACTGAGGGTTCTTTAATGAGAACAGGCTGAAAACGCCGCTCTAAAGCTGCATCTTTTTCGATATATTTTTTGTATTCTCTTAAAGTAGTCGCCCCAATACAGTGTAATTCTCCCCGAGCTAAAGCTGGTTTTAACATATTGGAAGCATCTATGGCACCTTCGGCTGCTCCCGCTCCTACTAAAGTATGAATCTCATCTATAAAAACAATTATTCCACCTTCAGATTCCTGAACCTCCTTTAAAACTGCTTTTAGACGATCTTCAAATTCCCCTCTATATTTTGCACCTGCTACCATAGAACTTATATCCAAGACTATTATTCTCTTTTCCTTTAATCCTTCCGGAACATCTCCCCGTACAATTCTTTGAGATAGACCTTCAGCAATGGCAGTTTTCCCTACTCCGGGTTCACCTATTAGCATAGGATTATTCTTGGTACGACGGGAGAGAATTTGCATAACTTTTCTTATCTCTTCGTCCCGCCCAATTACCGGATCGAGTTTTCCTCTTCTGGCTAACTCTGTTAAATCACGAGAATAACGTTCTAAAGCCTGATATTTCTCTTCCGGGTTTTGATCAGTCACTCTTTGGCTCCCTCGAATATTTATCAAGGCCTGATAAATTTTATCTTTGTTAATCCCTTCTTCTTTTAATAAACCACTAACCCTGGTTCCTTCTGCTTCAACCAAAGCAATAAATAAATGTTCCGTACTAACATATTCATCTTTTACTTTTTGAGCTTCCTGTTGAGCCGTATTTAATATATCGTTAAGTTCATTTCCGATATATTGTTGCCCTCTACTACCTCCATAAACTTGAGGAATTTTTTCTAATACTCTTTCTAATTTTACTTTAAGTTCTTCAGAACTAACTTCTAATTTCTGCAATATCGAAGGCACAACTCCGTCTTTTTGATTAATTAATGCTAATAAAAGATGTTCACTTTTTATCTCTTGATGGTTATAGCTGGAAGCAATTTGTTGTGCTTCACCAATTGCTTCCTGAGCTTTGATAGTAAATTTATCAAATTTCATCATCTCTATCACTCCTTTAATAATGTGTCAAGAGACGGTTCTTTGACACATTTTCTAAACTTTTAATCAAAATATCATTCTCTTCTTTATTTCCTATAGTTATACGCAAAAAATATCTGGAGGTCGAGAAAATCGGATTAAGAACTGTTTGAACTAAAATTCCTTGTTTTAATAAATTTTCATAAACTAAATCTGAATTTTCTTTAGAACCCACCTCAACTAAAACAAAGTTGGTCTGTGAAGGATGAGCTTTGAAGGGTGGGAGTTTATTTATTCCGTCTGTTAATCTTTCGCGTTCTTTAATAATCTTCTCTATGCTATCTTTCAAAATTTCTTTATTTTCAAAAACTACCTGAGCCGCAAGTTGGGAAAAAGTATTGACATTAAAAGGACTCTTAACTTTTCTCACTTCATTGATGATTCCAGGATTAGACAGTAAATATCCCACCCGTAAACTGGCTAAACTGTAAGCCTTGGAAAATGTTCTAAGAATAACTAAATTGTCGTAACGAGAAATAAGGGGAACAAAAGTCTTTTCCCCAAACTCATAGTAAGCTTCGTCCACTACTACCAGACAACCTGATTCTTCAATTATTTTTATTATCTTATCCTCAGCAAAATAGTTTCCGGTAGGGGCATTGGGATAGGCTATAAAAACTATAGAAGAATCTTCTTTTTTTGCCTCTTCTAAAACCTTATCCTCATTTAAACTAAAATTGCTCTGATCTAAAGGAATCTGTACAAAATTAGATCCATTAATCATTGAATAAATTTTATACATGGCAAAAGAGGGTGCAGTAGTAATAACCTTTTTCCCTTTTTCTGAGAAAGCTTTAACTAAATAATCAATAAGTTCATCAGAACCGTTTCCTATAACTATATTATCTCCATTCAAACCCCAGAAAGAAGAAATAATTCCACTTAATTTCACAGAATTTACGTTAGGGTACCGAGAATATTCTAAATTTTTAGCTTTTCTTAATATTTCTTCAATAATTTCTTCTGGCAAACCATAAGGGTTTTCATTGGCATTCAGTTTTATCTTATAGGGTAGTTCGTGAGGATCATAAGGTTTCAGTTCTTTTAAACTACCGCGATAAAATTTTTTATTTTTTTCCATATCTTGCTTCTCCCTTTTATCTAACATTTTTAATATTTTTTACTAATTTTTTTAAAATAAGTTTCCGGTCTTTATTAAGCTTAATATTTTATTTCATCATTGATTTTTAGAGGATTAATCTTTTTTCAGGGAAAACAAAAGAAAGAAAAAATTATTTTTTCTCTAAGCTCCTGATTTGATCCCGTAATTTAGCAGCTTCCTCGTAATTTTCTACCTCTATTGCTTTCTCCATCTTTTGTTGTAACTCGGTAAGTTTTATTTCTTTTTCATTCTCTAAGGTAATTTTCTCTGTGGAAGCCTTATTTAATACTTCTTCAGTTACGTAAATAGGGGCACTTGCCCTCAGGGCTAAAGCAATAGCGTCACTCGGTCTGGCATCAATTTCTTTTTCCGTTTGATTTATTTTTAATCTAATTGAAGCAAAATAAGTATTATCCTTAATATTGCAAATTACTACTCTTGTTACCACTACGCCAAGGGAATCTAAAATATTTTTTACTAAATCATGAGGTAAAGGTCTTATTGGTTTTACTTTTTCCAAAGCTAAAGAAATCATCTTCGCTTCATAATGCCCTACCCAGATAGGAAGCCACCTTTTTTCAGTTTCATCTTTTAAAATTACTACAAAACCTTTTGTCACCGGGTCAATTGCTACACCAGAAATTATTACCCTGATCATTTTTATCCCTCTTTTTTTTACATTTTAACATATTTTACTTTTAATTTTAAGATTTTCTTTTTCTCTATATATTAGATTCTACAAAAAATATAAAATTCCTGCATAAATTTTAATTTTTTTTCAATATTTTTCCAGCTATATATTTATTAACGAAAAGTAAAAACGATAATTTAAAAAATATTTTTGACTTTCCCAAACATATATGTTATTTTATTAAAAACTTAATATTTATTGCCTCACTGTTTTATAAGTGAGGTAGAGGCTCGAGTAACAATTAGTACTGATGATAGGGTGAGTCCTGAAGATTCATTAAGAAAGGTGTTCTCGCCGAAGTACAAAGATAATAACTCTAATCTTTATGCTGGGCTTATGGTTAAAAGCCATAAGACTGTCATCAGAAATTTATCCCTGATTTCTGATGGAGCGCTATCTCATCAAATGAGAAAAATGGGGGCAAATTTAATTGTCAGATTATTTAAAGGCAATTGATGAGCATAGCGTTTATCAATTGCCTTTTTTATTTA
>JBBRDV010000048.1:0-10356 GCA_038203565.1 Atribacterota bacterium | reverse complement strand
GTACTAAACCCACCAGAGATTTTAAGAAAAAACCAATAAAACCCTACATTATATTAAGAAGACATTTAAAAAAAATGCAAAGAGGCAATAATGTTTTTTTTAAGATTGTACCGCAAAAAAGTAAAATAGTAGGTGAAAATTTTACCCCAGTGAGGATATAAAAATGCAACGTAAATTTCATATATTGAATTCACCTAAATATTTTTCGATCAGTGAAGAATACGGTTTATTTGGAGTAAGTGAGAGAAACTTGAATCAATTAGCTAATATTTGGAAAGGAGATGTTGTTTTTTATTATACAGCACATAAAGTTGGTTTAAGGACATCAGGTTTTATTCATGGTCCATTTGAAGTAACGAGTGAGCTATTTTACAACGATAAACTTGTATGGGCGGAAGATGAAAGATATCCAGGTAAGGATAAATATCCTTATAGAATAAAAATTGAATATTTAAAGGAGCATGTTTGTTTAAATCCTATTCCGATTGAGATACTTTGGGATTTAAAAGAAGAAGGAAAAATAAAAACAGTAATAGATAGCTCTGCTTTGATTGACAAAGCAGTTATAAGTTTATTGGACGAAGAAGGAATATTATTATTACAAACTTTGTTGCAGGAAAATCCAAAAAGTGGGAAATATAAGGAAGAATATTTAAGTCACACCTTTTATGAAGGAAAAGTAAATCTATTACAATTTAAGGGTGGTAGAATAAAAGAATTTAGAATGGAGACATATTTAGAAGCATATTTGTTGAGAAATCCTAAAATAATTCATGATCTTTCTGGTTTTAGAACAGGATGGAATCAAAACTACGATTACAATATTTTAAACCAAGTTAGTACCTATATTGCTGGTGGGGCAATTGACATAGTTTGTCTATACAAAAAGAAAGTGTTAGATATGTGGTTAACGATAAATGCTACTGTTTTTGAGCTAAAAAAGGGAATTATTGATCCGTTTTTTGTTGACCAGTTAATTAGGTATATAGAATGGGCTACTCGTTTAATACCAGGAGTCAAACATAGAATGATAAAAGGAATTTTAATAGGTAGAGATTTTGGTAATCAAGTTGAAGTTAAAAATAAATTAAGAAAGCGTATTGAAGATGTAAAAGGTTTATATTCCATTAATTGTTATACATATTCTGTAAAAGATGACAAGTTAATATTCGATCCATTGGAGATGAGAAAATGATAGATAGGCAAAGTGTAAAAGAATTTTTAGAAGAGGCATTAGACGGAATTTACATACCTAAGAATATATTATTCAGAGATTTGCTAGAAACTTTCTGTAAGTATGTTGAAAATGATTACTATGAATGGCTTAATGATAATTCTAAATCATTTTTTAATTACGGAAACCCAGACTTATGAACAAGGGACACATCCCATTTTCTTAGATGATTAATATTTTGCCTTTAAATTAAATACAGTGAGAAGGTGTACCAGTTTAATAATTCGGTAACTTTTAGCGAAAGAGCGCCAAGAAGTTTTATATTTCTTACAGGGTGAAAGTCCTTGTTGGGTAAGGTCTAGCCAACCACCCATACCAAGTGTTGCATCAAAATGGGTAACCATTAGATGACCTGTCTGCTGCAGGCAGGAGTTGAATTATACAGCCTCGTAAATAAAGATTAATGCAGATGGCGACGTCGTTTCTGCAACGGAAGCCTATACAAAAGAATTGCATATGGTAAGATTTTAAAGAGGGAATAGCAAAGAAGGCAATACTAATTTGTCTTTTACGGAAGCGAGTATTTCTGAAGAGCCCAGTGCGGTAGTTCCGCACGCTGGGATCTGTGCGGGGGCAGTCGGGTAACTGGCTGTCCTACCGTGACAACCTATGGGGAGTGTGAGGAGTTCTTAACCGGATGGTTGAGGCCTTAGGGAAAATTAACCATAGAAAAAATGGGATGTGTCCCTATTTTAAATAACCCGCAAAATATGAAAGAAGTTATTGTCTCATGGAGTGGAGGCAAAGATAGCTGTTTGGCTTGTTATAAAGCAATGGGTAAAGGCTACCAAATAGGATTTCTTTTAAATTTAATTTCGAAAGAATATCAAAGATGTTGTTTTCATGGCATTCGGAAAGAATTGATTAATTTACAAGCAAACCTGATTGGTGTTCCTTTGTTTCAAAAAGAAGTGAGCATAAATATGGAGCTTTATGAAAAGGAGTTTAAGGAGGCAGTAATCTACTTGAAAACAAAAGGGGCCAAAGGTATAGTTTTTGGAGATATTTATTTAACAGAGCATAAAAATTGGGTGGGAAGAGTTTGTCGAGATTTAAAAATAAAGATGATAGAACCTTTGTGGCAAACAACGCCAGAGAAAATTATGGAAGAATTTATCTGTTTAGGTTTCAAAGCAATGGTAGTTAGTGCTAAGGCAGAGTTGTTTGGCAAAGATTTTATTGGTCGAGAAGTAGATCAACAACTTTTAGAAGAGCTTAAAAAAAGAAATATTTGTCCTTGTGGCGAAAATGGTGAATTTCACACTTTTGTCATTGGTGGTCCTATATTTAAAAAGGGAGAGATAGAAATAACAAAAAGTCGCGTGATTTTAAAAGAAGGTTTTTGGCCACATTGGTTTTTAGACATTCAAGATTACCGGTCAATTCCTTGGAATAAGTAGGATATATCGATACCCATAAGGTTCATGCCGCTGGTTAGTGACATCATAACCAACGCACCGATGATAGATCCTGTAACCTTGCCGACGCCACCGGCAATACGAACACCGCAGTCCAGGAGAGGCCTTTGTATCCTGCGAGCACCCAGGTGATACCCCCGACTAAAGCCGACACGAATACCAATTCAATGATGAATAAATATAGCGGCAATACTTTAAAGTTGTAGGCCCGCATCTTTCTATGATTATTCATCGTGTTGATGATGAAAAATAGAATGACCAGAATCCCGAGGATAAGGGTTAACTTATGTACTCCGGGTAAAATTCCAATATCGGGAATGTCTGGAATATAGCCGTTTCCTATGGCGTTAAAAGTGGCATTCGGGATAACTATCGTGCCTTTGCTCATCGTGGTAAGTTGCAGTGCTCCTCTGTAACCTAACCATCCGGCAAGTGTTGCCACAAAAGCTGGAATTTTCATCTGCGCTACCAGGAAGGCGGTAAAAATTCCAGCCAGAATTCCGAGTGCCACGGTAATCGGTATACTCACATATACAGACTGATGCCAGGATACCATAGCGGTTGCCGCAACCGCGCCGAGGAAGCCTGAGAGATAACCAACCGACAGATCTATATGCCGAATGATAATGACCAGGGTCATACCAACCGCCAATACTGCGTGCCTTGAGCTCCCGCACCAAATCGAGTACCTTGCTAATGGCCGCCACACCCAGGGCCGCCGTGGGCTCATCTCTTTTACTTATTAGATATTTTTTTAATAAGATTTACTTTGAGATTTATTTAGTATATAGACGTCTCCGAAAACTAAATATAATTAAAGAAATCTCATTTTTCTTTCATTGCTCGCAATAGTTTATTTTTTGCAAAACCCTATTTTATAGTATATCACCCCCCCCTTCTTTCATTTTTTTTGGGATTTTTTTGGGATTTTCCAAAAAAAAAGTTCATACATTTGTAATATTCAATGTGACAGAGAACCGTCAGACTGTGTGAAAAGTAATATTTTAGCTTAATATAAATCCACAAAGATGATATAATATGACTATATAAATCAAGAGAAGAAGGTGGATTTATGTGATATATAGAAGGTAAATATAGAAATTAAATCATCGTAAGTTTCCCAGAGGTATTCAAAAAAGAATTATCTGCTTATGAGGGAGCAAAAGGTTCGGTAAAATTTCCATTAAATAAACCAATGAAGGTTTTGGAGGAAAGTTAGTTAATATAAGATTTCATTTAGCAGTTGAAGAAAAGATAGGATATGACCCGGATTTATTGGAATCTTTAGAATTAGTAGGGAAAGAATGTTATATGGAAGTAGGTCCCCACGGCGTAGTTCTAGAGTGTATTTCAAAATTAAATGGAGAGGATTTTGAAATCCCAAAAGTAGAGATATAAAAAATGGTACAGAGAACTTCCCTCTCAATGAACTTGTTTTATATTTTTGGAATATTTAAAACAATTATTTGGTTTTCAGTGGAGCCTACAAGGGGTATATTGAGAAACGAGGCGGTTGTAATAGCTCAATAATTCGGTAACTTTTTCTAATTTTTTATAAGGGATTTGATTATATAACTTTATGCTTAAAAAAATCATTTTAATGGTTATTGTTATAGTGGTGATTATAGGGATTGGTTATGCTACCTTTCCATCTTTAAAGCTAGAACCACTAGAATCAGAAACAATGACCATTAAAGTTTATTTCAACAATATCAATTTTAATCCAAACTTAGAAGACTGCAGTAAAGTTTATTCATTAAATAGAATTATTCCAAAAACTGTTGAGGTGGCAAAAGCCGCCCTAAAGGAGTTATTTAAGGGGCCAACTCCGGAGGAAAAATCTCAAGGCTATACCTCTTGGTTTTCTAAAGAGACCCAGGATATTCTTAAAAGTGTAAAAGTTAAGAATGGTACTGCCTATGTTGATTTAAAAGACCTCCGTCCAATGATTCCCAATGCTAGTAGCAGTTGTGGAAGTGCTGAATTTTTTGCCGAAGTTGAAGCCACACTTCAGCAATTTCCTACCGTAGATAAAGTCATATTCGCTATTGAGGGTAAACCAGCAACTTTTTATGAATGGATGCAAATAGGTTGCTATGAAGAGAATGACTTCTGTGACGAAACCCCATTTGAACCTCTAAATTAAAATAGAGATACATCCCATTTTTTTTAGACAATTAATATTTTACCTTTAAATTAAATAAATAGGGCAGGTGTACCAGGTCAATAATTAGGCAACTTTTAGCTTAGGGGAAAACCTATAGGATCTGAGGAGTTTCTTGCCCAGATGGTTATGGTTTTAGGCATTACTATAAATGGCGTCCTAAAGGTTCTCTGCCCCTACTTACCAGTTCTATCTTAGGTTTTTATTTTCTCAGATTTTTTAATCATTGCAGGCAAAGCAAGTCCTGCTAATAATAAAATGCCTCCCGTAAACACAAAAATAGTGGTTAAATTAAAGGTGGTAATAATAAATCCACCAGCAATAGGACCAAAAATATTACCTAAAAAGGTGGTACTGTTTGCAATCCCAAAAACTTTACCCCGATCTTGAGGAGGAGTTGACAGGCTAATAATTGTATTGGCGGTTGGGATTATACCTCCATAAAAAAAACCCAAACCAACCCTCAATAAGATCAATTGAGTGACATTGGTAACGAAACCTTGGGGTAAAAAGAAAAAACCAGTTCCTAAAAGGCATACCGTCAAAAGCAATTTACTCGGCATTTTTTCATTTAATTTACCTATATTTACCGAAGAAAAAGCACTGATTAAACCAGTTATAGCAAGCATTAATCCGGTAAAGGTGGAAATGGTTTTTGGATTGGTTATGATAGTTTCCATAAACAAAGCAAAAAAAGGATTAATGATCATTACTGAAAATTGAACTAAAAATAAAATGAACAACATGATAAATAGTTGCTGATTATTTAAAAATAAAGCCATTCTTTTTTTAAAGAGAACTACCTCTTTCTTTTTAGTTGAAGGTATAAATTTTTCTTCTACCAAGAAAAAGATTAACCATCCAGCAATAAATAGTAAAATACCAGTAATTCGAAACGAATTTCGAAAACCTAAAATATCGGCTGAAACACCCCCCAACAAGGGTCCCAAAAAATTACCTAAAAAAATTCCGGTTTGTACTAATCCCAGGCTATATCCCATTTTTTTTGAAGGCGAACTTGCAGATATCAAAGCAGTACAAGCAGCAACCGTGCCGGTTAAAGCACCTTGAATTAAACGCAAAATTAACAATTGATAGACATTACTTGCCCAAGCCATCAGAAATATTGAAATTGCACTTCCGAACATAGCTCGCTCTATCATTGGTTTTCGTCCCACACGATCTGATAGAGAACCCCAGATGGGAGACACGATAATCATTGCCAATGCCGGAGCTCCCATTAGCCAGCTTGACCAGTGGGCTACTTGTTCCGTGCCCGAAATTCCTAGTTCTTTTATATAAAAAGGTAAAAAGGGAATTACAAAATTTATGCCGGTAATAGCGATCATTTCAGCAAAGAATACTACATAAAGATTCTTCTTCCAGGTTTCCATTTAATTTTTCCTTAAAACCATTTAATATAGCTCTGTGTATATTTTCTATAAAATTTATTTAAAAAATATCAATGAGGTATCAAGAACCTCCATGATAAAAAACAAATGCCGACATGATTAAAGAGGTAATTAAAGATGCTTAGAATAAATAGTACGCTATTAAGAGAATTTTATCAAGATATATTAAAAAGAAAATAGTGTAAAATTTAGGCAGAGCGATTAAAAAAGGGAAGCAATTAATATCTCCGATCTCTCCCATAAACCTGCTGACCAGTTTGGTAGCAACTCCGGGAATCGTCTTGTAGATATCGGTTAGGCCTGGCATAAAAAAAGTCATTTGACTATCCTGATGTTTTTAGATTATTCTATAGTTATGAAATGCTTTTTTAAATTATAGATCCCAAGAATTCTTTATCAGGAGTGGTTTAAAAAGAATGGTCATTTATTGAGGTTACAGCGGGGTTATGTATACTTTTAATATAAGTTTAGAAGGAGAAGAAATATGATAGCTTTAGGTGCTGCTTTGCCGATTATTGTGGTAGGTGTTTTGATCATTGGTTTTATGTGGCCTTCCAGTAAGGCAATGCCATTGGGTTGGATAACAGCCTTTATTATTGCTGCCATAGGTTGGAAGATGCCCTTCAAATGGATAGCCGCAGCTACTATCGGTGGAGCAATTAATGCGCTGGATATTTTAATAATTATTTTTGGCGCTCTCTTAACACTGCAATTAATGAAAAAAAGTGGAGGAATCAAGGTTATCTCTCGTTCCATGGCCTTAATCTCTGTGGATAGAAGAGTGCAGGTCATCATTATTGCTTGGTTGATGGGAGCGTTTTTTGAAGGAGCAGCCGGTTTTGGTACACCTGCTGCCATTACTGCCCCTCTTTTAGTAGGTCTCGGATTTCCACCTCTAATCGCGGTTATTTCAGCTTTAATTGCGAACAGTGCTCCAGTTTCTTTTGGGGCAGTTGGTGTACCGATATGGGGAGGGTTTGCTGCTCTGAAAACGATGATTACTTTGCCGGTTTACAGTGACGGCAGGGTTATGGAATTTAACGAATTTCTAAATATTATCGGTGCTTTTGCTGGTCTGTTGCATTTCTTGGTGGGGATGTTTATCCCACTGGTAATTGTCTTAATGATGACAAAAATTGCAGAAGGTTCTTTCAAGAAGGGTCTAGCTATATGGCCGTTGGCTATTTTTGGAGGTTTCATTTTTACCTTTTTTGAAATGTTGATTGCAAATCTCTTCGGACCTGAATTGCCAAGTCTGTTCGGTTCGCTGATCGCTCTGGCTATCTTTATTTTTGCTGTATCAAAGGGATTTCTTGTTCCCAAAGAAAAGTGGGATTTTCCATCACATGAAAAATGGGAGAATAACTGGGAGGGTGAGATTAAAGTTGGCCAAAGCGAAGATATCAGTATAAGGGAAATTAGTAACTTTAAGGCTTGGCTGCCTTATATTCTAATCGGGCTGATCCTGTTAGCTGGGCGTCTGGAAATAATCGGGTTGACTCCTATATTGAAGTCCTGGAACCTTACCTGGAATAATATTTTTGGTACCAGTATTAGTAGAGGTATTATTCCGCTATATAACCCGGGAATCATTCCATTTATAGTCATTGCTTTACTGCTCCCCTTTTTACATGGACTAGATGGGAAAATGGCTGTCGAAGCCTGGAAGGATACCTTCAAGATGATTAAACCGGCTTCAATCGCTCTTCTGTTTGCTCTGGGTATGGTGTATATCATGATGAACTCCGGAGGTGCTGCTGGCAGTGATTCAATGATATTAGTTATAGCTAAAGTGACAGCACGGGCGACTGGTGGAATCTGGTATCTAGTTGCTCCTTTTGTTGGAATGCTCGGTGCTTTTATCGCTGGTAGCAACACAGTTTCAAATATTATGTTCGGACCATTTCAACTTAGTACTGCTACTGAGGCTGGAATACCGGTAATCCCGATTTTAGCCCTGCAGACTGTAGGCGGGGCTGCCGCTAATATGATAGGTATCCATAGTGTAGTTGCGGCTCTGACCACCGTAGGATTAATAGGGAAGGAAGGCTTGGTTATCAGAAAAAATATCTTTATATCTATTCTTTACGGATTACTGGTTGGGATTGTAGCTTGGATCATTGTGGCGCTATTTTTCCCCTATATATTTTAAAAAATATCAGAATAGGTTTAAAAAAGAAGGGTCGATTGCTATTAACGCTTTAATGAAAGGCTATAAAGTGTTATTTACTCCGGTATCAGAAATGTTACATAATCTAAATGCTGCCAAGGCAGATAACACCTATTATCAGAAGGTAGACTACTACTTAAGACCTGATCTTTTCAGTTGCAATATTTCCCTTAAAAGTTCTGAACGTGTCCAATAAGGGGAGCCAAGACAATTCCAGCCCTTTGGCATTTTACGGAAGGGCTTTTTTATTTATGTAAATTTTTATAGGTAAAAGAAGGATTTTTGAAGATATATGTCGTACATATAAAATATAAGTACCATGATATATTTATTATTTAGAATCAAAACCTTGATAAAGGAGGAGATGAAAATGTCCAAAGAAGAATTGAGTAGTATGATGCGGAAGTTCAGAGATGCATTAAATAAAAAGGATCTAGAAAAAAGCTTGTTTTTTTGCAGAGGATGCAGATTGGCTTAATCCTCACGGTGAATTTAAAGGAGATAAATTTCAACATCTTAGAACTACCTATGATCGCTTGTCTATGGCGAAACAGCTGGCTAAAGGTCCGGTGGCCAAAACAGCTGTAAATTCCATTATCAACCGGATGGAAAAGGGGTTAAAATAACAAGCTGGATAATTTAGTTCCAATTAGAGAATGATATAGAGGAGGGATTTATATGGATTGGAAAGGACGCAGAAAAAGTTCCAACGTAGAGGACAAGAGGGGTATGACTTCCGGCAAGATGGTAGTCGGCGGTATTGGCACCATCATCGTCCTACTACTTTTTACCCTTTTTGGAGGCAATCCAGCGGATATTATCAACAATCTGCAATACACAGACACAGAAGTGGACTCCTCTTACCAGGCCACCGCCGAAGAGGAGGAGCTGGCTGAGTTTGTCTCTGTAGTTTTGGCAGAGACGGAGGAAGTGTGGACCATGCTTTTCAAGGAGGAGGGCGGGCAATACGACTATCCCACCCTGGTCCTTTTTTCTGGCCGGGTGGATTCCGCATGCGGCGTGTCCGGCTCATCATCTGGTCCTTTCTACTGCTCGGGAGACCAGAAGGTGTACATAGATCTGAGCTTTTTCAATGAGCTTCGCAAAAATTACCATGCTCCCGGCGACTTCGCCATAGCCTATGTGGTGGCTCACGAGGTGGGTCACCATGTCCAGGCGCTGCTGGGCATCATGGACCAACTAAGTGAACTGAGGCCAAAGCTGTCTAAAACGGAATACAATAAGCTGATGGTGAAGCTGGAGCTGCAGGCCGACTACTTTGCAGGGGTGTGGGCTCACTACGTCAACCGGATTGATCTGCTGGAGGAGGGCGACCTGGAGGAGGCCTTGCAGTGCTGTGGGAGATGACAGGCTTCAGAAGCAGTCTCAGGGCTATGTGGTGCCCGACAGCTTCACCCACGGCACCTCGGAGCAGAGGCAGCGGTGGTTCTACAAGGGTTTCACCAACGGCACCATAGCCGGCGGCGACACCTTCAGCATGGATATTGATTAAAATAAACTGAGGGTATAGAGGATATTCATGTGACAGGACTTGATGTTATATTATTACCGGAAGAACTACAGAGAAAAGAAATAACAAATTGTCTGGTTGTGATAACTCAATAATCTGTTAATTTTTACTAACTTTTCGTATCGATTAGATTCTAATAATATTGGTACGGAAATTAATATCATAGCTTATAGAAAAGTGTCAGACCTGTTCAATGGAAGCTAAGAAAATCAAAAGGCAGGAATTTCTTATCAAGTGGTTTTACCTTTTTTATTATTTTTAATTTTTATGTAGAATTAAAATATAGGGATAATTTAAAGCTAATATTTATGTAATGATAGGAAGATAAAGATGCCTATGTCACCATCTATCAGTATGATTCGGAAGGAAGAGTAAAAATTATCTTTCCCAACCGATCGAATCCCCACGACTTTGTTCGAGGGGAACG
>JBBRDV010000047.1:0-10646 GCA_038203565.1 Atribacterota bacterium | reverse complement strand
CCATAAATTGTCTTTTGTCAATTGTTGAGACCTGACCCCTTTTTTATCCTTACTATTCTACAATTAATTTTGATGATGTCCTATCTGTATCCGCAAGAAGAAATTCTTCACTCATACTTAGACAATCTACCGGACAGATATCATTACATTGAGAGCAGAAAATACAATGATCAAGATGGATTTTAATCTTCTTTTTATCAGGAATAAACTCGATTGCCTCAGCAGGGCATACTTTAATACACAATTTACATCCTATGCATTTATCTCTATCGTAAACAATCTTCCCTCTAAAATTTTTAGGTATTTCCACGGGAGGATGTATCTTTGCTTCTCCCCTTCCAACTTTTTCTAATAGTTTTATTACGGAATCAGGGCAATAAGTAACCGGAAATACATTAGTAGCTGGTTTTTTAAATAATTGTTTCAACAATTCAAATCCCATTGGTGTTGCCATTTTATCACCTCAAACTATAATAGTATCCAAAACAATTAATATCAAGCCGAGAAAACCTATAATTGATACTGGAACCCAGTAAGCAAAGGAAACCTGGTCTATTTTTAAACGTGCGACCGCAACTCTAATAAAAGTTACTTCGACAAACATAACTAAAAACATTTTTACTAAAAAGAATAATACATCCACTATTAGAGCAAATATACCACTTAAAGCAAGTAAGTGAGATATATTATACGGGAAAAATAAAGCCACAGTTAAGGAAGTCATTACTATCGTCTTTACCGCATCAGTTAAACCAAATAAAGCAAGGTTTCTTCCTGAATATTCTACTAATATTCCTCCGGCTAATTCTGTTTCAGCTTCCGGTGCATCAAAAGGTACTTTAGAGAGTTCGCCCGGTGTAACCGCTGCAAGAGTAATAAATAGTAAAACTGCTCCAATAAAACCTAATGGGCCCACTAATCCCCAAATAGGATGAGCATTGATCACAGCCAAAGAAAAAACATTGAACTGAGGGTAAACCTGGCTTAATTTCCAGCCCAAAGCAACTACTACCGTTACTAAAGGAAGTTCATAGCTCATCATCATTACCATCTCTCTTTGTGCTCCCACATTGGCATAAGGAGAACCAGATGCAAAACCGCCCACCACCATTCCGATAGCCGGCAGAGTTAACAGATAAACAATCAGCACAATATCTCCGTATCCATTTAATAGGGGAGGAATATTCCCTACAGGCAAATAAAGTAAGATAGTAATAGAAGAAACCAGGGCCATAATTGGCGCTCCATTAAATATCCAAGAAACCGCGTTTTGTGGCACAATATTTTCTTTAATCATTAATTTAAAGAAATCCATAAAAGGCTGCCTTATGGGCGGACCAACTCGAGCCTGCATCCTTGCTGCCAATTTCCGGTCAATACCCTTATAAAACAAGCCTATTACTACACCTAAAAAGGCAATTACAATTGCTCCTATTATCTTCACTAATATTCCAAATAAGCTTATAGTGGTCATAGAGCAATCCTCCTGGTCTTTTGAACGCTCAATTCATGTAAATCTTTTTTAGTTAACACATCCTTTTGTCCGTTAGCCTTATTTAAAATAGTTACTCTATCCATACAGGCTATACAAGGGTCGATAGAAGCTATTACAATTGGTATATCAGCTATTTGCTGACCAATAAGCATGGGAACCCAAGTCATTAAGTTATTATAGGTAGGGGCACGAGCTTTCCAGACCTCAGGTAATTCCGATTCATTTAGTTTTACATAATGAATAACTTCACCACGAGGGGCTTCATGTCTTCCAATTCCTTCACCTTTAGCTTTCTTTAGTTGATTTAATAATTTAACTAATTTCTTCTCAGCTACAATTTCCCCTGAAGGCATATTTTCTAAACATTGTTCGATAATCTGTATCGATTGTACTAATTCTAATAATCTAACAATTATCCGATCATAGACATCACCATTTACTTCTCCGGTTAATACATCTGGGGTAATCGCTTTTACGTTTAAATCGGCATATGCAGAATAAGGTTGATCCTGTCTTACATCCTTTTTTATCCCTGATGCTCTAGTAGTAGGGCCTACTGCACATAAGCGGAGGGCATCTTCCTTAGTTAAAACCCCGACATTTTTTGTTCTTAAAGCAATGGTAGGATCATTTAAGAATATATCTTCTATTTTTCCGTAGATATCCTTATAATAGTCTAAAGTCTTTCGTATTCGAGGTATCTGCTCTTTACTAATATCTCTTCTTACTCCCCCAATCATAAATATTCCATAATTGATTCTATTCCCGGTTAAATATTCTAAAAGATCTAAAACTTCTTCTCTCGCCCTCCAGGAAAGATATAAAACAGAATCAAAACCCAATTCATGAGCGGCGACCCCAGCCCATAAAATATGAGAATGGATTCTTTCTAACTCGGCAATAATTACTCGAATATATTGACCTCTTTCAGGAACTTCAATTCCAGCAGCATTCTCCACTGCCTGACAAAAAGCAAAAGGGTGAGAAGCAGAACAGATGCCGCATATTCTTTCGGCTAAATAGATAATCTGTATTGGGTTCCTCTGTCTTCCCATAAATTCTATCCCTCGATGATTATCTCCAGGGGATAAATTTACCTTTTCTATACGCTCTCCATATATTTCAAAATTAAAAGTCATTGGTTCTTTTAGAGAAGGATGAACCGGACCTATAGGTACAGAATAAGTCTTTTTATTCATTTTTCTCCACCTCCTCTTCTTTTTTAACCATTTTTGCTGCTCCTGTTTCATCTTTTCTTAAAGGAAAAACCTCTTTTGGAAAATCATTGGGTAAGAAAATATTCTCTAAATCCGGAAGACCTTCTACTGTCACTCCCAACATCTCCTTTATCTCTCTTTCAGAGGTTTGAGCCCCGGTTACTAGATCAGTGATAGTAGGTATTTTAAGATTATTTTTTGGTAAGGCAGCAGTTAAATTAAAGGATATCTCTTTAGCTCTATCTCCATAATAAATAGAGAAATGATAGGTTAATTTAATTTCTTCCCCCGTTTCACTACCTGAAATAATGGCAAAATGAGGAAACTGAATAGTGCATAAAAGTTTTACTGCTTCTTTAAAGTCCTTTAGTGCTATTTCTAACCATATCAAACTATAGCTATTCTTTTTTAATCCTGCTGTTTTAATTTCTATCCTGCTATTTATAATCGAATCATTAAATTTTTCCTTAAATGATTCTATAATTTTTTCTGGTTTCATGTATTCCATTCTATCTATTATCTCCTTTCCCTTTTTAGTCGTTAGTATAGCGTATAGCGGGTAGCGTTTAGCATATAGTTTTACAAGATACTATTTTACTCGAGCAACCTTCATTTCTTCTCTTAACTTTTCCAGCTTAATCCAGGCTTGTAAAACGCCATATATTATTGCTTCTGGACGGACAGGACAACCGGGGACATATACATCTACTGGAATAATCTTATCTATTGGACCTTCTAAATTATAAGAGTCGTAAAAAACCCCTCCACTTGTTCCGCATGTTCCAACTACTATCACGGCTTTAGGATCAGGAGTTTGCTCATATACACGTTTCACTCTATCGAGCATCTTGCTGGTTACTGGACCGGTTACTAATAATACATCAGCGTGTTTCGGACTACCTACCAATTTAATTCCGAATCTTTCTAAGTCATAACGGGGAGTTAAACCTGCTACAATTTCAATGTCACAACCATTACAAGAACCTGTATTTAAGTGAAAGACCCATAAAGATCTCTCGAAATATTTATTTAATTTCACTTTATCCACTCACCCCTACCATAATTAATATTATTGCGGTTATTACAATTATCCAACTAGAATAATCATTTATATTTCCGGTATGCATTTTTACTAAAGGATTATAATAGCCCTTTAACGCTTCCGTAAACCCCCAATAGATGTGGCTCGCACTTAAATGGGAGCTCTCTTTACTCTCTTCGGGATTACCGGAAATAAAAGGTTTATCCTGCTCGGTATTTTTTTTGTAACTATCTTCACCTTTATTCCTGATATAAATTACCAGGTTTCCAATAACTAATACGAGCAATATCCAAATTATAGCACTCCAAAAACCGCTACCTGTTTCTAATAATCCTAACATTTTCTACATACCTCCCAATACTGTGCCGGTATATTGCAATTGTTCTATTAAAGACATTACCGCGGGATGCACTAAATTTTTTACTATTAAATCCGGAAATAATCCAAAAAATATTATAATACAGGATAGAACGGCCATAGCAAAGACCATACTGCGCGGGACTTCCTTAACTTCTTTAAATTGAGGTAATTTTGGACCTAAAAACGCACTATGAAATACTTTAACAAATGATGCCAAAGTTAAGATGCTAACTACCATAGCTATGATAGAAAGCAAGGGATTAAACTTATATACAGATTCATAAATTAAAAGTTTAGAGGCAAAACCATTAAAAGGAGGAAGCCCGGCAATAGCTGCTGCTCCAATAATAAAAAAGATGGTAGTATATTTCATATAGTGAGCTAATCCGCCCATCTTATTAAGATCTCTAGTCCCTGTCCTGAAGAATAATGCGCCGGCAGTCAAAAACAGTAAGCCCTTATACATAGCATGATTCATAATGTGAAATATTCCACCCTCCATAGCGGTAATTCCATAATTCTTTAATGCTTCCGGGTTGGCCAAAACTGCCAATCCTACTCCTACCCCCAGAAGCATATATCCGGTCTGAGAGATAGCATGATAGGCCATAAGCCTCTTTATATCTTTTTGAATAATAGCCATAGTAACTCCGATAAACATAGATAAAAGACCAAAAATAATAATTATCCACCCTACGGTTAAGGTATTTAAAGAAATATTATATAAAGAAAAAACTACTCTAAACAAAGCATACAGGCTGGCCTGGCTAGCAGCAACCAACATCATGGTGATCGGTGCAGGTGCCTCCGAATAAGCATCTGGTGTCCACATGTGCATCGGTACCGCTCCCGCCTTCATGGCCAGCACTGGCATTAAAAGACCTAAGGCAATCTTGTCTAATTGAGAGTATTTAATCACGCTGGCTATCGCTGCAATATTAAGAACATCGTATTCTCCGTAAAAAATACCTATAGCAAATAAAACCATTAGAGCAGATACTGAACTAACTACCATATATTTAAAACCCGCTTCCGCCGGTTCACCCAAATCAACTCCTCTGAAAGAAATTAAGGCAACAGAGGCAATAGAAGCAATTTCCAGGAATACAAAGAAGTTAAATATATCACCGGTAAACTCCATTCCAAATATACCTACAGTTAAAAGTAATAAAAGGGAATAATATTTATCCACTCCATCATATTTTTTTGTAAAAGATAAAGAATAGGTCGCCCCCAGAAAAGAAACGACTGCAGTAATCAAGCCCATAAATATACTCATCGCATCTATCTGGAACATAATTCTGATGGGAAATTTTAAACCAGAAGGCAAAGTCAAAGAAGGAGATGTTGCACCAAAGACATAAACTTGGGGACCAACTGTTAATATTTTAACCGCTAATACAATGGTTAAAAGTAAACTTACACTTAAAGCAAGGGTGGTAAGAATCCCCGTAGCTTTTTTATTTATCCGGCTGATAAGCGGTACTAAAAAAGCTGCCAATAGAGGTATAGCTATTATTAATATAGGAATATGGTTCGATAGATTCATCCTTTCAACCTCCTTACCTGGTCTGTATCCAAAGTCCCGTAGTGTTTATAAATCATCATGGCAATCGATAATATAAGGGCAGTAGTGGCGATACCTATAACTATACTGGTAAGAGTCAATGCTTGAGGAGTTGGTAAGACCATTGCCTGCCCGGAGGGTGCATAGGTATAGATGGGAGCTACTGCGCCTTTTCTATATCCCAAAGTAATTAAAAATAGATTTACGCCATTTTCAATCAAACAAATACCAATCGCAATTTTTATTAAATTTCTCTTAAACATAAGAGTATAAATTCCTAATCCAATAGATATGACGACTACAACATAAGGTAAATTGCCTATCATTTTATGAATTCTCCTTCTTCTTGGTAAATTCCGCTCCCCTAGCCATAGTTAAAACAATAACCCCGAAGGCAGATAAAACTTCTAATCCAACGGCAATATTCATCAGGGGAATTACTCCTGCGGTATTCATGTCACCTGGATTAACACCGATCACAGCAGTGTCACCGAACCAGCCCCCGCTGTTAGCTAAAAAGTTATAAAAAAAGGTTATTCCTAATCCCGAAAAACCTAATACTATAAACAAAATTAAACCAAAGCCTTCAAAGAGTGAAAAAATATCCTCTTTAAGAAATTTATTAGAATTCATACTGCCATAAGATATTAATAGTAAAGCGAAAGCAGAGCCTACTACAGCACCTCCCTGAAAGCCTCCCCCTGGAGTAAGGTGACCGTGTACTATTATATAAAAACCAAAAATAATAATAAAACCGTACACAAAATTGGTAACAGTCTTTATTATTCTAGACATCTCTTTCATTTCTTAACCCCCCTGAACAGGGCTACAACCCCCACCACTGCGGTAAAAAGAACTGTAGCTTCCCCTAAAGTATCAAAACCTCTATAATCGAAGACGATGGAAGTTACTACATTGTTTGCCCCGGTCTCGTTTTGAGCATTTTCAATAAAGTAATCATCCATCTCGCTAATAGTAGGTTCTCCGAATGTTCTCATGTTTATGGCGCTAACTATCAAGAAAGAAAAAAATATTATAAAAGCAAGACCAAAAATTATTTTTTTCATTTTATCCTCCCCCTATCTAGTCCCTCTAATAGCAAAAATAAATATTGCCATAGTCAATCCTGCTCCGATAGCTGCTTCGGCTATGGCTACATCGGGAGCATGTAAAAGGTAAAATTCTAATGAAAGAAGTAGGCTGGCTACCGATAAGGCAACTATTGAGGGCAATAATTTCTTAAAAACTACTGCTAAAAAACTAGCAATTATCATCATTGCTAAGGTAGAAATATGGATTATCTCAACAAAGGAACTCATTTTAATTTAGCCTCCTTTAATTCGTCAATTACTGCTTGTTTAGGCATTACTCCGCTACGGTAAGCCGCTCGGGCAATAGCATGTGCCCCTGTTGGGTTGGTAATTATTAAACAAACCAATGCCACAATGGTATGAAGAGCAAGAATTAAAAACTTAGAGTTCCCGGTAGTATTTAACTGGTAAAAACTATAGATAATAACTGCCAATGAAGTAAAAATTGAACCAAAGGTAGTTGCTTTGGTTGCAGCATGAAGTCTGGTATAGACATCAGGAAACCTAAGAAGACCTATTGAACCTAAACAATTAAAAAATACACCTATTCCTAAAAAAATATATAAAATAGTTAACAATATTTCCATTACTTCTCAGGTCCTCCTTCTAAATATTTGGCTACATATAAAGTTCCAATATAGGATAGCAAGGCATAAACAATGGCTACATCAATATAAATGACTTCTTCATAGGCTGCGCCTACAAGGATCATTCCCGCTACCACTAAAGTATTTATAGTATCTAAGGCTACTACTCTATCAGGAACGGTGGGCCCGAGGATCAATCTAATTAAAGATAAAAACATAAATAACAGCAATAATCCACCGGGAATAATAAAAATTTTAAAAAATTCGTTCATTCTGCAATCCTCCTTATCCATTGAGGAAAATTAGCACAAATATCAGATGTAGTCGGTTTTAAAGTAGTAACATTTATCCAATGAATGTATAAATCATTACTTTTTTCATCAATATCAACAGTGAGGGTCCCTGGGGTTAAAGTAATCGAATCTGCCAGTAAAGTTATCCCCAAGTCGGTTTTTAATCCGGTAGATATTTTTACAATACCAGGATTTATTTTCCCGGTAATTACTCGGTAAGCGACGTCAATATTTGCTTTAGTCATTGCCCAAAAGAATGGTCCAATTAAATAGACCAAAAAAATAACCCATCTAAATGGGTTTAACATTCTGTAAGTTCTTTTTTGAAATAATACCTTATTGGCTATAAAGGCTACAACGAGAGAAAGAAAAATTCCGGTTATAATTTCGAAAATACTCCATAACCCCCATACTTCTCCCTGACTGGCGGTAAGAATTAGATAGGTAAGCATACTAAGCAAAAAGGTTACAATAAAATCTATCATCATTTCCCCCTTTTAACTTAAATTAACAAAATAGAGTATAACATTTTATTTTATTCAATTCAAAGTTTTTTTTAAAAAAATTTAAATATTTTATTCTATCTCAATATCTTCAATATATAAATCTTCACCGGAAATTATATCTATCTCCAGACTATGACATTTCGAACATATAAAATTATCTTTTTTAATCTCGAAAGCTTGGTTACACTTTCGGCATTTCCCTAATAAGGGAGAGGATATTATTTTCAAAGATGCTTTTTCCGCAATGGTTCCTTGGCTAAAATTATCAAAGGCGAACTCTAAAGCAGCTTGGTTTACTCCGGTAAATTCTCCAACTTTTACCCTGATAACCGTTATCTTCTTTGCTTTATGATCTTTGGCTTTATCTAAAGCAATTTCTAATAGATTTTGAGCAATTGAAGCCTCATGCATCTTTCCCTCTTTTAGCTAACAATGAAAAGAGGAAGTTACTCCTTCCTCTTTTCATTGAATAATTTATTGGTGCCGAGAGGGGGATTTGAACCCCCACAAGCAATAAGCTCACCAGCCCCTCAAGCTGGCGCGTCTACCTATTCCGCCATCCCGGCAAAATCTTAATATAATTAAAAATGATTGCACAAATTTTTAATGAGTAAAATGTAAATTATATGTTCACTCGCTACAATAACCTTAATTATAATATAAAAAGAATAAAAAACAAAAGCTTTTTAGATATAAATATAAAATATCTTATTTTCTTAAATGGCAGGCTACATAATGTCCCTTGCCGATATCAATTAATTCAGGTTCTTCCTGGCTGCAAATTGGTATAGCGTATTGACATCTTGGGTGAAAACGACAGCCCGCAGGTGGTTTAAAAGGACTTGGAACATCTCCCTCTAAAACAATCCTTTGTCTCTTAAGAGTAGGGTCAGGAATAGGAACAGCTGAAAGAAGCGCTTCTGTATAAGGATGTTGAGGATTATCATATAATTCATAAGTAGAGGTCAGCTCTACAATCTTACCCAAATACATTACTGCAACTCTATCAGAAATGTGTTTTACCACACTCAAATCGTGAGCAATAAACAAATAAGTAAGCTTAAATTTTTCTTGTAAATCTTCTAATAAATTTATTACTTGAGCTTGGATAGAAACATCAAGTGCAGATACGGGTTCATCACAAATTACTAATTTAGGATTCAAAGCCAAAGCTCGGGCTATTCCGATTCTTTGTCTCTGTCCTCCGCTAAATTCATGGGGATATCTTCTTATATGTCCTGCATTTAAACCTACGGTTTCTAATAGATCCTTGACTCTTTCCTCTTTTTCCTTTTTATTCTTGGCAATCTTATGAATCATTAATGACTCTCCTACTATATCACCTACAGTCATTCGGGGATTTAGAGAACCAAAAGGATCCTGAAATATTATTTGAATATTACGCCTTGCTTTCCTGAGTTCCTCTTTGCTTAATTTAAAGACATTTTCCCCTTCAAAATCTACCTCTCCGGCAGTGGGTTCTAAAAGTCTTATAATCGTTCTCCCCGCAGTAGTTTTACCACAGCCTGATTCTCCCACCAGACCTAAAGTTTCTCCCCCTTTAATATCAAAACTTATTTCATCTACCGCCTGGACATATCCTATTACCTTGGATAATATTCCCCCTCTCACCGGAAAATATTTTTTTAAATTTCTTACTTTGAGTAATACATTGTTTTCCAATCCCTTTACCTCCAGCGATCTAAATCTTAAATGATCATCAATTTTAGGTAACGCCTGCTGTTTCTTGAATAGTCTTAAAATTAATCGCCTTTTCTTTATTATACATCCAGCACCGTACAATATGGTTGCCTTCTATCTTTTCAAGTTCAGGCTCTTCTTTTTTGCAAAGATCTATAACAAACTTACAGCGGGGATGAAACTTGCATCCAGAAGGCAAAGCTAAAGGATCAGGAATTCCACCCTGAATCACTTCGAGTTTTTTTCCTGGTTTATCGGTTAGACGAGGAATGGAATTTTGGAGAGCCATAGTATAGGGGTGTCTTGGATTTTTAAAGATGGTTTTCACATCTGCATATTCTACCGCTTTACCAGCATATACAACTACTACATCATGCGCTACTTCAGCAATGACACCCAAATCATGAGTAATCATTAAAACTGACATACCAATTTCATCTTTTAATTTCTTGATCAGTTCTAAAATTTGAGCTTGAATGGTAACATCTAAAGCGGTTGTTGGCTCGTCGGCAATTAATAAATCCGGATTACAAGATAAAGCCATGGCAATCATTGCTCTCTGTCTTTGCCCTCCGCTTAATTCATGAGGATATTCATGAACTCTGGTTTCGGGAGAAGGCATGCTTACTAGGCTTAACATCTCTATGGTTTTTTTTAAGGCTTTTTCTTTACCTAATTTTTGATGGAGCACTATAGCTTCTGAAATCTGTTCACCAATAGTATATACCGGGTTTAAGGAGGTCATTGGTTCCTGGAAGATCATGGAAATATCGTTCCCTCTAATCTT
>JBBRDV010000046.1:0-10768 GCA_038203565.1 Atribacterota bacterium | reverse complement strand
GGTCCGGTCATTATGTTTGGACTTGGTGGAATCTTTGTGGAGGTATTGAAAGATATTTCCTTCCGTATCCTCCCTATAGAGGGAAAAGACGCCCGGGGGATGATTACCGAGATAAAAGGATATGAAATTTTAAAAGGAACAAGAGGTGAACCTCCCCGAGATATTCAGGCCATAGAAGAAGTTTTGATGAAAATTTCCAAACTTACTATGGAAAATCCTGAAATTAACGAAATAGATTTAAACCCTATATTCGTATTTAACAAAGGTTTACAGGTAGTAGATGCCCGAATGATTTTGTAAAAAATGGGTTTTTTTATATTATTTGCCTGATCACATAAAATAATTTATTTTTTTTACAAAAAAAAGAAGGATTTTTAGAAGTTATGTTGTATATATAAAAATATATTAGAAAATGGATATGAAAAAAATTTAGAACACTATTTATTTTAAAGACTATTTTTTTATTTTAAATTAATAAATGGAATTATGTTCCATTATATGAGATACAATCATAATTTTGATAAATAAAAATATTATCAAAATTTAATAGAAAATTAAATAAGTCATTATCTTTAACTGAAGCTATAAAAAATAAATAAATATTGTTGTAAAAGTAAAATAAGTTAATGATGTTATAAATTTCATCAAATAGAAACATATAAGAAGTATAAGCGTGTATAGAAGAATATTAGATTTGTGGAAAGGGGAGAAGAAATAACACCAGATGGAAATATTAAAAGTTGAAAAACTAGGAATTAATTTCGGTGGTTTAGCAGCACTCAAGGATATTAATTTTTTTGTAAAAGAGGGAGAAATAGTAGGATTAATTGGTCCAAATGGTTCAGGAAAAACAACATTTTTTAATTTAATTACCGGAATATATCAACCTACCAGTGGTAATATATTTTTCCATGGTGAAAATGTTAGTGGCTTATCTTCTAATGAGATTACTAAAAGAGGCATAGCTAGAACATTTCAGAATACTCGTCTATTTTGGGGTTTGAGTGCGTTAGATAATGTTCTCTTAGGTATGCATCGGTGGGAATCTTATAGTTGGCTTATTTCAATGTTTGGAAGAAATTATACCGAAAAGAAGTTAAAAGAAAATATTGAAGAATCAACTATTCTTTTTAATTATTTTAGTAAGGAATTAGTAGATAAAATGTATCAAAAAGCAAAAGATTTATCTCAAGCAGATAAAAAAAGAGTAGAGATTTGTAGAGCCCTTGCTTCAAGACCCAAGCTTTTGTTGTTAGATGAACCATCGGCAGGAATGAATCCAGAAGAAACCACAGAATTAATGGATGATATAAAGAAAATAAAAATTAAGAAACCAGACTTAAATATTATTTTAATAGAGCATGATATGAGAGTTATAAAAATAAGTACTCAACGAGTAATAGTTTTTAACCATGGTATAAAGATTTTTGAAGGGACTTTTGAAAAAGCGTCAAATAATAAAGAAGTAATAGAGGCTTATTTAGGAGGAGAAATTTAAAAAATGCTAAAAATTAATGGTATTACTACCCGCTATGGTACAGTAGAAATTTTAAGAGATGTTTCTCTAAAAATTAATGAAGGTGAGATTGTAGCTCTTTTAGGCGCTAATGGAGCTGGCAAAACAACCATTTTAAATACCATTATAGGTTTAATAAGACCTATTCATGGGAATATATATTTGGAAAATAAACGAATAGACAAAATGAAAACCAGTGAGATTATCAAAGCGGGAATTTCTATGGTTATGGAGAATAGGGGAATATTTCCAGATTTAAACATTTTAGAAAATCTAAGGATAGGTTCTCTTTATGAAAAGGATGAAAAAAGTATAAATAAGACACTAAAAGAAGTTTATGATTTATTTCCTATATTAAAGGAAAGGGAGAATCAACTTGCTGGCACGTTAAGCGGTGGTGAACAAGGAATGTTGGCAATTGGTAGAGGAATGATGGGTAAGCCTAAAATAATGCTTCTTGATGAGCCATCTTTAGGTTTAGCACCTATGTTAGTAGATGAAGTATTTGAGGCAATTAAAAGAATAAACAATGAAGGAACTACTATACTATTGGTGGAACAAAATGCTGTTAAGGCACTAAAAATAGCATCTCGGGGTTATGTATTGCAAAAAGGTCAAATTGTTATAGAAGGATCCATAAAAGAATTAAAAGAAAACGAAGTAATTAAAAAAGCATACTTAACTATTTAATAATTTTAATCTGAAAATATACAAGAGATTAGAAGGAGAGTATAATGAACAACCCAAATATTAAGAGTAACGATTATTCACAGACATTATATAAAAAAATTAGTTATTTTTTAACCATAATTGTTACAGAAGTAATTATTTTTTATATGTTTATAAATTTTTTATCCTCAGAAGGAATAGATTATAGATTATTTTTACTTATCCTGCCAATAATTGCATTTTTTATACTTCGAGGAAACCAAAAAATTACAAATCTCGTAAAAGAGTCATATAGTCAATGTAATTCATTTTCAACTATTTTTATGATTTTGTTGATTGTTTCTATTCCTTTTTTATTTAAAGATAATACCTATTTACTTCATATTTGTATTATGAGTGGTCTCTATTTGATTATGGCTTTGGGCCTAAATATTCAATTAGGGAGCACTGGAATGGTGAATTTTGCATTTGCAGCTTTTTTTGGTGTAGGTGCATATACTTCAGCTTTACTAACAGTTAATTTTCACTTTTCATTTTGGCTAGGAATTTTGGCTGCAATAATAATATCTGCACTCTTTGGTTTGTTAATAGGTTCATTAACTTTAAAAAGCACAGGTTTCTATTATGCTTTAATAACTATGGCTTTTCAAATTATCTTTCATTTATTAGTAAATAATTTAAAATTTACTGGGGGTTCTGGAGGTATTTCAAATATTCCTTTTCCTATAATAGGAAAATATTCTTTTAGTTCTTCATTAAATATATTTGGGATTAATTTGCCCTTTCAGGCAAATTTTTATTACCTTGTATTGATTATAGTATTATTTTCTCTATATTTAGTAAAAAGACTATATAACTCAAGAACTGGTTTGGTATGGAATGCCATTAGAGAAGACGAAATTGCAGCCAAATGTCAAGGAATAAATATTGCTCAAGGAAAGTTAGAAGCTTCTGCAATTGGGGCAATTTTTGGAGGTATGGCTGGATCAATTTATGCACACTATATTAGTTTTATCTCTCCAGAAAGTTTTAGTTTTGATTTGTCAGTAGTGTTAATTTGCATAGTTATATTAGGTGGCCTTGATAATATTTTAGGAGTGATTTTAGGGGCCATTCTTTTAACTATTATACCCGAGAAGATTAGATTTTTTGCTGAAGCTCGGATGTTATTTTATGGTATAATAATCATTGCAGTATTAATCTTTAAACCGCAAGGCCTTATTCCAGAGAAAATAAGAAAATACAATTTTTTAAATTTTAAAAAAGATAATATTTAATAAATATTTCTATATTTAACTGAAAGGAGTTAAACATGGTTTTAGTTGTTAATCAAGTTATAACCGGTTTAATGTTGGGAATTATGTATGCTCTTATTGCTTCTGGTTTTTCTTTATTATTTGGGGTATTAAAGGTAGTGCAATTTGCTCATGCGGACATATGCTTTTTAGGTGCATTTGTAAGCATGGCAATTATGACTTTTTTATCGAAAATAGAATTTTTCCCAATTTGGTTGGTAATTTTTTTAACCATAATTTTTACATTAATAATAACTGGTTTAATTGGAACGGTAATTGAAAAGATTTGTGTAAAACCTTTTAGAAAATCTCCTGGATTAATAATTCTTTTAAGTACAGTTGCAGTTGGCTTTATAATTCGAGAGGGGATAAAAATATTTTATCCATCTGGAGCCAGTCCCAAATTATTTCCGTTAAGTTTTCCTCAATGGGATTTTTTAGTGGGAGGAGTAACTATTAGATTTGGTAATATTATGATTATAGCAATAGCAGGAATAATTTATTTTCTTTTATCTCTTTTTATAAATAATACTAAAATTGGTTTACAAATACGAGCTACTTCCCAAAATGTAGAGGCAGCTCAAGTATTGGGCATAGATTTAGATAAAATTTTTATGATTACTTTCTTTTTGGCTTCTACTATATGAGCAGTGGCAGGTATTTTAAATGGTATGTATTATAATATAGTCAAATTTGATATGGGACTAATGGGGGGTATTATTGGATTTTCTGCTGCAGTAATGGGAGGATTAGGGAATGTATACGGCGCCATTATTGGTGGGTTGATTTTAGGAATAGTGGAATCTTTTACTATGGCTTTTGTCCCTGGAGGTTCACCCTATAAAGAAATATTTTCATTTATAGTGGTTGTACTTTTTTTGCTTTTTAAACCCTCCGGGATTCTTGGTAAAAAGGTTATTGAAAAAGTCTAATTAATAAACAATTTATCCTTGCAGATCATCGAAAAATTAAAAATAAAAGTGAGGTGATATGGATAAAACAAAATAAGGGAATTGTAAATAAATGTAAGTAAAATAAAAATAAAAAAAAGGAGCGTGAATGTATTAAAATAAGTTTATATCTTTAACTTCTTTAATACTAAAAAAAATGAAAAGTATATTAAAAAATAAGTTATATTTAATATTAGTTTTTTCTTTGATTTTAGCGTTTGTCTTGTGTCAAACAAATTTAGTTTGGGCTGATGCAAAAAAAGTAGTAAAAATAGGTTTTATTGATCCGTTAACAGGGCCTACTGCTGCCGTTGGAATAGGAGCAAAGAATAGTGCTGGATTAGCAGTGCAGCAGGCAAATGCTTCGGGTGAATTTCCCTATGAAATACAATTGGTTGCGGAAGACGATGCTTCAGACCCAACTACGGGAGTGGCTGCTGCTTTAAAGCTATGTTCAGACCCTGATATAATTGCAGTTGTTTCACATTTTAATAGTCCAGTAGCTTTAGCAACAGGACCAATTTTTCATCGTTTTGGTGTTGCTCAGATAATGCCAAGCGGGATACATCCTGATATTACTCGGGGGAATGATTATAAAGAAGTTTTTCGAATATGTGCTGATAATATTGCGGAACATAATTTTGGGGCTGATTTGGTAATAAATGAGCTAGGAAATAAGAAATGGTCTATTATTTATGATACTAGTAGCTATGGAGTAAATTGTAATGATAATTTTAAGAGAAGTCTAAGCGAGAGAGGAGGAACGCTTTTATCTGAGGATGGAATTTCTGTTGGGACTAAAGATTTTCGTCCAATTTTAAATAAAATTAAAGAACTTAAACCAGAAGCAATATATTTTGGTGGTCTTACTACCGAGGCAGCTCTTTGTAAGAGACAGATGCATGAATTAGAGATGGATAATATACTTTACTTTGGGGTAACTGGATTAGATTCTGAAACATTTAATGAAATTGCAGGTTCTGCTGCTGAAGGAACAATTATAGTGGGAAAATTAGCGTTAGGTGAAGATTCTGATTTTGCAAAAGCCTATAAGACTGCAGGTTTTGGTGAGCCCTATGAAGCAACTGGTCCTTATGCTTATGATGCAGTAGGAATAATTCTCGAAGCTTTGAAAAAAGTAGGTCCAGATAGGACGGCTATAGTTAACTATATAGCTGATCCAGGTTTTCAATATACTGGAATTATTGGGTTAACTCAATTAGATAAAGATGGACAGTCGATTACTGGTGGTTTGACTTTGAAAGTATCACGAAATGGAAAATGGGTTCCTTGGCAGAAATAGAATAATTGCAAAAAATTATTCAAATATATATACTTGAAATTTCCAAATTTCTAATTAAAAAAAATTAAATAAATTCCCGGGGATTTTTTATTATTAAAATATCCTCGGGAATCTTTTTACTTTTCTAAATTGATTTTATTAAGAAAGTAAAAATAAAGTTTAGATATATTATCTTATTTATATATTTATATATTTATACGATATTTATGTTAATTATTTTTTATAATGTATTTTTTAAAAAAGGTTCTAGATAAGAATTTTTTTATAGAAATATAAATATTAGATAGAAGAAGGAATTAATGAATAATTTTAAATTATGGGTGAATCCGAAGAAATGCAAAGGATGTCTAAGGTGTGAATTAGTGTGTTCTTATCATAAAAGTGAGCATAAATTATTTAAACCCGCTCTATCTAGTACTAAAGTTTTAAGAAGTAATGAGAACAAAGTAATTACTATGAAAATAGATGAGACTTGTGATTTTTGTGAAAGCGAAGACGTTCCTCTATGTGTTAAATACTGTGTTTTCGGAGCCAGGGGAGTAATGAAATGAAAAAAATAAGTGATAAACATTACAGTTATGCTGGTAATATTTTGAGAGTAAACCTTACCACTGGCAAAATATGGACTGAACCAACAGAAAAATACGCTAAGAGATGGATAGGAGGCAGAGCTATAAACACTTGGATATTATTAAATGAATTAAATCCTGAGATAAAATGGTCTGACTCCGAAAATATACTTACTTTTGGTGTTGGTGTATTAGTAGGTACACTTGCCGCAGGGGCATGTAGGGTCTCTGTTGATACCAAAAATGCTTTTAATAATGGTATTGGTTCAGCTAACGTGGGAGGTTTTTTTGGTGCAGAGCTTAAATTTACAGGCTTTGACAATATTATCATTAGTGGGAAATCCAAAACTCCCGTTTACCTTTGGATAAATAATGGTAAAGCTGAGTTAAGAGATGCGGCTTCTTTATGGGGCAAGACTACCTGGCAAACGGAAAAAATAATTCGGCGAATATTAAATGATGAAAGAATTAGAGTGGCGACTATTGGCCCAGCAGGTGAAAACTTAGTTAAGTCTGCTTGTATTATTGCCGATAGAGGATGTGCTGCTGGTGGTTCAGGTTGTGGCGCGGTTATGGGTTCAAAAAATCTTAAAGCGATAGCAGTTAGAGGAACTAAAAGCATTGAAATTGCTCAACCTGAAAAATTTATAAGTGCTGTAGATAAAGAGATGTGCAGAATAAATAAATGGCAACTAATTAAAGAAATTCGAGAAAAAGGCTATTATGGTGCAATGGGAGGACGATTAGATTCTCCTTCCTGGGAACAGGGATATAGACCGGTTAGAAATGGGCAAGATGAATATTGGAGTAAAGATAAAGTTGCAAAAATTGCTGAACAAGAAATAAAAAAATATCGAGAAGGTACTGTTTCCTGCTTTAGTTGTCCAATTTCCTGTAAGCCCTGGATGGATATTAAAGAAGGGATTTATAAAATACAGGGTGAAGGTTGGTGGAATAATTCCGCAAATTCTTATTGCACAAAAATTGATAATACAAATATTGAAGCAGCAATATATGCACATTTATTAACCAATCAATTAGGATTAGATGGAGACAATGCTGCCCAGGCAATTTCTTGGGCTTTTGAATGTTATGAAAAAGGCCTTATAACTAAGAAGGAAACCGATGGACTTGAATTGGTATGGGGAAATTATCAAGCTATGTTAGAAATGCTTAAAAAATTAGCTTATCGGGAAGGTTTTGGGGATTTTCTCGCAGATGGGGCATTGAAAGCAGCGAAGAAATTAGGCAATAATTCTGAAAAATTTGTCATTCATGTTAAAGGACAAGACTCTTTAGATGGAGTTAGAATTAATAAAGGATGGGGATTTGGTATTATTTTATCACCAGTTGCAGGACGACATCTTCGAGGTAGTTTAAATGGTTTTTGGTTAAGAAGTGATAGACCCATTAATTCATATGAAAACGTGCCAGAGGATTTATATTATAATCAGAAAAAAAAGGCTATCCAAGATATATTAGGATTATGTAGTTATGTATATGGGCAGACCGTAGATGACTGGGTTGAATTATTTTCTAGTGCGACAGGAAGATTACTTTCTAAAGATGAGTTATTGCATATTGGATTACAAGCACATAATTTAGAAAAAGCTTTTAATACTATTCATGCAGGGTTTGACAGAAATGATGATTATCCATGTGAACGATATTATAATGAACCGGTTAAATCAGGGCCTTACGAAGGAGAGCATATTGACCACGAGATATGGGATAGTATGTTAGATACTATTTATAGATTACACGGATGGGATATAGAAACTAGTTGGCAAACTCGAAAAGGACTTGAGAAAATTGGTTTAAGTGATATTGTTGATAAGTTAGAAAAAGAGAACAGATTAAAATAATTACTGTACTAATTGTATATTGTTAGCTAAAATTAATATATCGCTTAAATATAATAATTATTTTAATAATTACAAATAATAGAAAGTAAAAAATGATAAATAAAAATAACTAAATAGTTTTTTGAAGTAACGTATTTAAAAAACTATAATAGAAAATGAATATAGAAGAGGGTGGTTTTGTGGGAAAGCAGCAATTTGATTTTATCGGTAAAAGGTTTGATATAAAAAATATTGGTAAAGTAACTGGCGAAGAAATTTATTCTTGTGATGTAAATATTCCTGGTCAATTATATGCAGTAGTTCTGCGTAGCCCTTACCCCCATGCTGAAATCAAGAAAGTTGATTATACAGAAGCAGAAAAGATGGGAGCAATATGTATTGGTCCTGATGACATACCGGATACTTTATATAATGAACGAATAGTTAGCATACCGGATAAGACTTATCGTGACAGAACGGTTTTACCTAAAGATAAAGTTCGTCACGTAGGGGAAGCAGTGGCTGCCTGTGCTGCAGAGACAGAGGAAGAGGCTTTTGCTGCTCTTAAAAAGATAAAAGTAGAGTGGGGTAAGAAATGGGAACCACTCCTAAATCTTGAAGAGGCCATGGCGGCAAATGCACCCCAGATATATGATCATGTTTACCTGGGAAAAGAAAGAGTAGACACCAAGAAAAATATAGCCTGTGAGCGAGATGTTGAGGTTGGTGATATTGAGGAAGGCTTTAAAGAAGCGGACGAAATTGTGGAAAGAACATTTAATACTCAAAGGGTTTATCACATGCAATTGGAAACCAAATCTGCGGTGTGTGTTCCAGAGGCCGACGGAGGTATAACCGTATGGACAACTACCCAGGGCATTCATAATGTGCGCATACTTTTAGGTCACATCTTTAATATTCCTCTTAATAAAGTAAATGTTAAAAGAATTACCCTGGGAGGTTCTTTCGGTTCAAGCATTCAGATGAATTCAATTACTCCCATTTGTGTTGCCTTGGCCTTAAAGGCAAAAAGACCGGTGAAATTGGTGACCACCAGAGAAGAAGACATTTATGACCATTCAAAATATCCCCTGAAGACTATCTTGAAAATTGGTGCTAAAAAAGACGGAAGATTAACGGCTGCCTACTGCCGGGTCTGGGTGGAGATCGGCGGTCACAACATTCAGGCTTATCCTTATTTAGGTTGTGTAGCCGGATGGTTTGCTTCACTTTATAAATATAAAAATTTAAAGTACCAAGGAACTGCGATATATACCAATAAAGTACCTGCCTGTGCCATGCAGGGATATGGTAACCCTCAGATAAATTTCGCGGTGGAGAGTTTAATGGATATTTTAGCTGAAAAATTAGATATGGACCCGGTTGAGCTTCGTCTTAAAAATTATGTGGGAAAAGGAGATGAATTCTGGGGTCAGGGTCCGACGGTAAGGTCTATTATCAGAAGCTGCGGAGTAGAAGAGATGTTAATTGAAGGGGCTAAACTTGCCGGATGGAAAGGGAGAATCCCCCCTTCAAAAAAAACAGGAGATATTAAAAAAGGCATAGGAGTTGCCAGAGGATTTCATACTTCTGGTACCGGTGGTCCCAATCCAGGGGAAGTGATAGATTATTCGGGTGCGACCATTAAAATTAATGAAGATGGTTCAGTGGATGTGGTCACTGCTCTGATGGACCATGGGGGAGGAACCTGGGATGCCGCAGCAAAAGTAGCGGCTGAAGTTTTAAAAGTACCTTTTGAAAAAGTAGGTATTTATGGGGTAGATACCCAAACTACTGTTTTTGATGTAAATACTCACGCTACCCGAGGCATATACTGCGGGTGTGGAGCAATAAAATATGTAGCCGAAAAAGTTAAAGAAATACTTTTAAATTATGCTGCAACTCTCTTCAAGGATTTGCCGGAAAATCTGGAGTTAACTTGTAATAAAAAACTTGGCCAGGCCATCATTTATCCTCGGGAAATACCTCAAAATTATATGACGGTTGGGGAAATAGCGGAACATGCACACATTACCAGTTGGGGCACCATTTCTTATACCGCTACCCTTAGACAGAAAAATTGTCCCCCCTGTTTTATCACCCACTTTGTAGAAGTTGAGGTAAATACGAAAACAGGAGAAATTAGTATTCCGAGAGCCGTCATTATGGGGGACTCAGGAACTATCATTAACCCAGATTTATGGGAAGGACAGATAATTGGAGCTTTTAGCAGGGGGATTGGTTTCAGTCTTTTAGAAGAAACCAAATATAACCTGGATAATGGCAAATTGGAATGTAATGGAATGATAACCGATTGTAAGGTACCCTCTGCTCTTGATATGCCAAAAGTTGACAATATTACGGTGAGATCCGTTCACACTTATGAACCAACCGGTCCCTTTGGAGCAAAAGGGATTGGAGAGGCAGCCTTGAGTTCCGTGGCTTCCGCAGTTGCAAATGCAGTCTACAATGCTATAGGAATTAGGTTTTACGAACTTCCCATTACACCGGAAAAGGTTCTTAAGGCTCTAAAAGAAAAAGAAGAAGATAAAAGACAGAAGGGTAGGTGGTAAAGTTGGGTAATAATACCAAGCTTTTAACTCAAGAATTTGAATATTTTGC
>JBBRDV010000045.1:0-10851 GCA_038203565.1 Atribacterota bacterium | reverse complement strand
CTCAGAGAAATGGATTACTATATTACTTCCGTCATCGAAAAAAAGAAAAATATTCTATTTTCTACGCAATTAAACCTTTTCAAAGGCATAAAACTCAGAGACCTAACCATATTTTATCGACAATTTGCTACCATGGTTAATGCCGGCTTAACCTTGGTAAACTCATTAGATATCTTGACTGAACAAGTGGAAAATAAAGCATTAGCGAATAATATTAATGTAATTAAGTCTGATGTTGAAGCAGGATCTACTTTAGCTGATGCCATGGCAAAATATCCTCAAGTATTTTCTGAATTATATCTTAGTATGGTTAGAGCGGGGGAGGTCGGAGGAGTATTAGACGAAATATTAAATAAAATTGCAGATTTAATGGAAAAGGAATTTGCCCTTAGACAGAAAGTAAAATCTGCAATGGCTTATCCTTCTTTTGTAGCCGGTGCTGCAGTAATCATGTCTATTTTTATGTTAGCCTTTATTTTACCCCAATTTGTAGGGGTATTTAAACAATTTGGCGGAGAACTTCCGGCTCTTACCCAATTTTTTGTAACCTTGACCATATTATTTAACAAGTATTGGTATCTATTTTTTATAGTTTTTGCCGGCTTGGTTGCTGCTTTTTTGTCTTATAAAAAAACACCGAGTGGCAAACTTAATTTTGATAAATTTAAATTACATGCGCCAATAATTGGTGAAATTAATAGAAAAAGTGCTGTTTCCAGGTTTACCAGAATTCTCGGAACCTTGATTAAAAGCGGAGTCCCTATTTTGGAAGCATTACAGGTATCATCTAATGCTATAGGAAACTTAGTCATATCTTCGGCTGTTCTTGGTGCCAGAACAAAGATAAAAGAAGGACAGAGCATCTCAGGCCCTCTAACCGCCAGCGGCGTATTTCCTCCTATGGTTACCCAGATGATCATGGTTGGTGAAGAGAGTGGTGAGTTAGAAGAAATGTTACTTAATGTAGCAAAATTTTATGATGAAGAAGTGGATAGGGCTGTAGAAAAGCTAACCGCCATTATTGAGCCGCTTATGATGGCATTTATCGCTTTAACTGTTGGCGTTATGATCATCGCCATGTACCTGCCGATATTTAACATGGTAAACCTAATCCAATAAAAATATTTCTTACACTTTCCTCCCCCTTAAGGGGAGGATTAAGGTGGGGGGATTAATTTGTAGGGGCTCGATTCCTGTCTGCGTGCGGGAACGCACAGGCAGGCATCGAACCCGCAAGGATCACTATTATGACCGTAACAGCTAACACACAAAAAATAACCGATGCTCAAATAAAAGAATACCAACCCTTGGTAAAGAATATTTCTTATAAATTCAAAAATTCTGGAGAACCCTTAGAAGACTTAGAACAAGTGGGCTATGTAGGATTAATCAATGCCTTTAATCTTTACAATCACGAAAGGGGAGTAAAATTCAAAACCTATGCTACCTGGCTTATCTCCGGTGAAATCCGTCATTATATCAGAGACAAGCATCAGGTAATAAAAATTCCCGGCTGGATGTTAAAATTAAATAAAAAAATAGACGAATTTATTATTTCCTATAAAAAAGAAAATAATAGATTTCCATCACTTTCTGAAATATCTGAAAAATTTAACCTAACCGAAGAAGGGATAAAAGAAATTCTGAAAGCTCGGGAGGCAGTTCAAATAGTTTCCCTTGACCAGGAACAGAGAAAATATAATTCTGACAGCTATCCTAAAATAGAAAAAATAAAGAGTAAAAATTATGAAACATTTAAACTGCCGATAGAAGATATTATTGCTTTAAAAACTGCTTTGAGCAGATTAAAAAATTTACAGCGAAAAGTAATCTATTATATTTTCGAAAAAGATTTAACTCAAACAAACATAGCTCGTAAATTGGGCATTTCTCAAAGGCAAATTTCCCGAATAAAAGATTCTGCCCTTAAAGAATTAAAAGAAAGCATCGAAAGCGATTAAGGTGTGGAGGGAGCATTATTATGGCATTAGATATAAATAAAGAAATCACTGACGAACAGATTCTAAAATTCAAACCTTTAGTAAAAAATATTGCCTACCAATTTAAAAATTCTGGTGAGCCATTAGAAGATTTAGAGCAGTTAGGGTATATTGGCCTAATTAATGCTATAAATCTTTATAATCAACAACGGAAAGTGAAATTTGAAACCTATGCCTCCTGGTTTATCTCCGGAGAAATCAGGCATTATATCAGAGATAAACATCAACCCATAAGAATTCCTCACTGGATAACTGAACTGAATAGGAGAATAGACGAATATATAGTAAAATATAAAGAAGAAACTAAACAGACACCATCTCTAAAAAAAATTGCAGAAGAGTTTAACCTTACAGTAGAAGGAGTTAAAGAGGTGTTAAAGGCAAGAGATGTTGTCCATGTGGTTTCTATTGACCAGGGAAATCGTACTTATGACTACAATGAGCAGCCTTCATTAGAAAAAATAAAGAATGACCATTATAAAAGCTTTCGGCTGCCTGTAGAAGATTTAATTGCCTTAGAGCTTGCTTTAAATAAATTAAAAAATTTACAGCGTAAGGTTATTAACTATATTTTCATCAAAGATCTGACTCAGGCTAAAACAGCCAAAAAATTAACGATTTCCCAAAGGCAGGTTTCTCGAATAAAAAACGAAGCCTTAAAAACTTTAAAAAAAGAATTAAAAGATATTTAATTTTAAATGCAATCTCAAGCAGGGCAGACCTGTATGCCTACTAAAAGGTAGGGGTTCGTTTACCAAACCCGGAGGAGCTTAATAAAATGCACAAAAAAAAGGCTGTAGTAAAATACCAAAATGGAGAAATTATAAAAGGCTGGGTTGAAGATTTTCGACTCGATAGAGGATCATTTATATTTTTTCCGCTTATTGAATATAGCGAAGAAGAGAGAATGGAAATTAATTTTGAGCCTTTAAAAGCAGTATTTTTTGTAAAAGATTTTATAGGAGATAAAAATTATAAAAAAGTTAGAACCTTTAACGTTGACTTTAATATAACTCCCAGCCAACGTAAGTTAATTGTTAATTTTAAAGATGGAGAACATTTATACGGTACCAGTCACAACTATGGCAGACACAAAGTAGGATTCTTTATGTATCCTATCGACCCAAAAGATAACAGTGAAAGAATTTTTGTAGTTCATTCAGCAGTAGAGAACGTCCGCCTGGAGAAAATTGAAATATAAAGTAAAAATCTGTCATTGCGAGGCATTTTCCTCTGTCATTGCGAGGAACGAAGCGACGAAGCAATCTCGTATAATAAATTATACAAAGAAGGGAAACTAAAAAATAATGTCAAACAAAATTGTAGTAAAATTTAAAGATGGTGAAATCCGAAAAGGTTGGTCAACTGATTTTAAGCCCAATGCAGATGTATTTCATTTACATACCATAGAAGAAGATGGTAATGAAATTTTAGAAATAGAGATATCTTCCCTTAAAGCGGTATTTTTTGTAAAAGATTTTATCGGCGATAAGAATTATAAAAAAGTTAGAACTTTTGAGGGACAACCCAAAAGAACGCCAAGTGAACGCAAAGTAATAATAATATTTAGGGATGGTGAAAATTTCTATGGTACCACCCATAGCTATAATCCGGAACGTAAAGGATTTTTTGCCTATCCTATAGACCCAAAAGATAATAATGATAGAGTTTTTGTAGTAGTTCCGGCAGTAAATAGTGTTAAATTACAAAAATTCAACAGTGAAGACTTCCAAATACACGTATACGAAGCCACATAACCTTCTCTTTATGTCATTCCTGCCTGTCTGCGTGCGTAAACGCACAGGCAGGCGGAAACGGGAATCCATCCTTTCTTAAATTATCCTCCCCCTTGAGGGGGGGAGGATTAAGGTGGGGTGAATCTTTATCGAACCTGCAATAATTTTTGACAATAATGTATCATATATGATACTCTATGAATAGAGGTGATAAATGTGAGTAATCAAAGAACACTTGTATTATTAGAACCCCCCGTTAGGGACTTAATAAAACAAATGGCGGAAGAAAAGGGAGTTTCAATTTCCAGTCTTTGTAGAGATTTAATCTGTGAAGGATTAGAGATCTTTGAGGATAGATACTTCGATAGGATTGCATCTGAAAGGGAAGATAAATTTAATTGGGAAAATGGCTTAACCCATGAAGAAGTGTGGAATAAAAAACAAAAGTGAAAATTAAATATCATCCCAAAGTAAAAAATGAAGATATCCCAAGATTGAGTTCTGATATTGCCGTAAGAATAGAAATTGCCATTAGGAATCGTTTAATGGTTAATCCAATAAAGTATGGATTTTATCTTCGTGGAAATTTAAGGGGCTATAGAAAACTACGAGTAGGGGATTGGAGAATTATTTATAGAATTGTTGATAAAGAAATAAGAATAATTGCTATTGGCAATCGAAAAGATGTCTATAAATTTGCCACCATTAGAAAATAATAATAAAATACAAACTTCATAAGGAGGAGAAGAATGTATAAATACGAAGTTATTGTATGGTGGAGCGAAAAAGACCAAGCCTATATAGCCGAAGTTCCTGTAATCTTTTTCCTCTAACTTTAATTAGAAAATTGGATAATTGGAGAAGAGGATATTTCTTTTTATCAGTTTAAGGTGATATAATATTCTTAAAATAATTGAACGAAGGTTTTAATTATGAATATACCAAAGAAAAAGCTTGATGATCTTCTAAAAGAATTGCCTGGCGAATATATATCAAGGAATTACTAAATATTATAGTTTAGTTACACGAAAAACAAAAAAGTTTTAAAAGAAAATATAAAATAGTTAAATAAATAGATTATTAATAGGGGATGAGATTACATGCGAGATGAAACTGCTGAATGGATTACCCAAGCGGAATATGATATCGATACAGCACAGGCTATGTTTAAAGCGGGACGTTATATATATTGTGTTTTTATGAGCCATCTTGCAATTGAAAAGTCATTAAAGGCTATGGTAGTTGAATACCTTAGAGAAGCTCCTCCTAAAACACATAACTTGATTTATTTATTGAAGTTATGCAAGGTGGAGCTATCAGATTCTCAAGTAAGGTTTATAGCACAGTTAAATACTGCGGCAGTGGCTACTCGTTACCCGGATGAGCTTAAAATGTTAATTGAGCAGTATCCTTCATCGATTGCAAAAAAATATCTCAAAAATGCAAGGGAGGTAATAAAATGCCTGAAACAACAAGTGAGTTAAACAATATTGTGTTGTCGTTTATAAATTCCTTAAAATCTAAAGGTATAATACTTGAAAAAGTATATTTATATGGCTCCAGAGCAAGAGGCACTTTTAGGCCAGATAGTGATATAGATCTCATATTAGTTTCACCCAAGTTTTCCAGGATGCCCTTTTGGAAACGATGGGAGATTATCGGAGATGCATTGGCTGAAGTAATGGAACCGATAGAGGTTCTTGCCTTCTCACCTGAAGAATTTACTAGGAAAAAAGAAAAACAGGCTGGTTTTTTGCAATACATTATGAAACAACCGGAAACAATTGATGTTGTTTTTTAACTTCAATAGTTTCGTATCAGAAGAACCTATAAAAAAAGGTTCTTGATTACTATAACCACCAGGCTACCGACTTTATTTTTTTTCTTGTCATTCCCGCTTTCTTTTTATGTCTACCCTATTAAATTACATTTAATATTTAATGCGACTTACCCCCTAAAGCCATACTTCACTGGGGTAATTCTCGTAATCATTTTTGTAATTTCCACCTCCTCCATGTCATTCCCACCTGTCTGCTGTGCTTGCACAGGCAGGTGGAAACGGGAATCTATTTTCCTATCATTGCGGAACACCTTCCACTGTCTTTGCGAGGAATGTAATGGCGAAGCAATCTCAACTGTTAGTAATAATAAAACAGTTAAATAAATTGACTGTTAGAAGGTAATATCGTCACATAAATTGGCAAATTAACTAAAGAACTGATAAAATAATAATAAGTAAATAATATATCTATTTTCACACAGCAAAACAATAGGAGGCAAACACTATGTTTCAAGAAAATTTATCAAAAAGAATAGAAATAAATCCCAAGATAATGTTCGGTAAACCGGTTATCAAGGGAACAAGAATTCCGGTAGAAATAATATTGCGAAAACTTTCCCAAAATATTTCTATTGATAAAATTCTCCAAGATTATCCACACCTTACATCAAAAGATATTCAAGTTGCTTTAGAATATGCTGCAGAATCATTCCATGGAGAAGAAGTTCATTTGCTAAAAGCGGTAAAGTAAATTATGAAATTTCTTTTAGGTTAGTAAAAGAAGTATTAGAAAAAGCAAAGAACATTTTAGAAGGGAATTTTATGGTAGTTAATGAGGTGGGAATTAGAATAAGAAAAATTTATCAAAAAAACTAAAGGACAGGCGTCTCGCCTGTCATTCCTGATTTCCTCTCTATTTAGGTGGGAGGACTAAGGTGGGGGTGAACTGTAGGGGTTCGATTCCTGTCTGCGTGCGGGAACGCACAGGCAGGCATCGAACCCGTCTTTTCCTTCTTGTAACCTGCAACTCGCAACCTGCATTTTCAGTACTAAATACTAACGACCAACGACTATTTTAATTGGTGAATTGGTAAATCGGTTAGTATATACTTTAGGAAAGCAGTTATACAAAAAGCTTACATTTAGATCTTTTTTCTATTTTCATTTAATTTATTTTCTTTCTCTTTATTAACTCGATACGCGATACTCGATACTATATACTATCTTTTGAATCGATAAATTGGTCAATTATCAAATTAGCAAAATTGCTAATTTAATACATTCTGTCTAAAAAATCTAAAATTTGGGAATAATATAAATATAAGTATTTAAATTTTATTAGAAAAGTTCCTAAAGGACAATTAATGAAAAATAAAAAAGGCTTTACTCTAATTGAACTATTAGTAGTAATATCTATCATTGGTGTATTAGCTTTGATGGGATTAAGACTTTATTTAAATCAACAAGATAAAGCTAAAAATGCCATGGTTAAAGCTAATGCCGGAACAGTTCAGACTTTAATCCAGGCAGAACTTGCAGATACAGATGTTAATCTTGAAGGAGCTGTAGATATAGCAAGAGCTACCGGTTTACATAATCCCTTTAATGGAGTTGCTATGAATACAGCAGGATGGTTTCCGGAAAGTGCTATTACACCTGGTCAAATTCAGATTACCTTATCTTCAGGAGTATTTTCTATCCAAGGCTATGGAGCCGATGGACTACTTCCCGATATACTCACCGTTAGAAAATAAATCGGTGAATCAGAAAAATATTAAAATATTTTTCTACATCTTGTCTAAAAACTTCCAAAATTGGGAATAATATAAATAGAAAAGAATAAAGCTAACAAATTTAAAAAGTTGAGAAAGGTAAACTATCCGAAAGGATGGGACGCAAAGTTTAGATCTAAAGCATGGTTATTGAGAGGATTGTTTTCTTTCTGTCATTCCCGCCTGTCTGCGCCTGCCTGTGCGTATCCGTACGCAGACAGGTGCGTAAACGCACAGGCAGAGGGAAGCGGGAATCTATCTTCTCTGTTAACTCGAGTCTACTTTTAAAGAAAAGAATAACCTCCCAACGGGAGTGTATAAAAGGAAGTGATTGAATACCGGAAAATAAAAAAAATTGAAAAAGGTAAACTATTCGAAAGGATAGAACGCAAAGTTTAGGTCTAAAACATTGTCATTGCGAGGACGTCTCCTTTTGTCATTGCGAGGAACGTAGTGACGAAGCAATCTCATATACCTTGAACCATGTTATGACCGCTAAACTACCGATTTTTCAATAACATAATTTTCGAAAATTAAAATATTTAAAAAAAGGAGAGAATTTAAAATGTATAGTTTAAGAAAAAGTAAAAAAGGTTTTACCTTAATCGAATTGATGGTCGTTGTGGCTATCATCGGTGTATTGGCACTCTTAGGTTTAAGACTTTATACTGGACAACAGGACAAAGCGAAAAATGCCGTAATTAAAGCTAATGCAGGAACCATTCAGACCTTAATTCAGGCAGAATTGGCTGATAAGACAGTTCTTGTAATTAATGCAGCAGGATATTTAAATAACTTAGTTCTCGCTTCCGGTATAGTTAATCCTGTAACTGGTCTCGTACAGGGCGCTGACGCGAATTATCTCACAGGAATACTTACAGCCACAACTGTGCCAAATGCTGGCGCTCTTGATGGAGAAGTATATGTGTATTATAGTTCTGCCGGCACTGGACAGTATTTAATTAATGCTAATACTTCTGCTACAGCGGATGAGCGAGTTTATACTACTGATTTAACTGCGAGAAAATAGTATCTTTGGTTAAAAGATAAAACTTATAAAGGCTCCATTTTTTAAGAAACTTTAAAGATGGAGCCTTTATTTTATTATTTATCTTTATCATCGCAATTTTATCAATAATCCTCCCCCTTAAAAAAATAGCCTTTGCGTTCTGACGAAAAATTGTTTTTAAAGATAAAGAATGATATAATATATTTCGTATAAATGCTATAAATAGCATTTAGGAGAAATAAGATGAATTATATCAAGTTAAAAAATTTTTTAAAAGATTATACTATATTTTCTCTTAATGATATTAAGATGATTGATAGTAGCTTTTATCGTAGAAGATTAAATGAATGGCAGGATAAAGGGTATATAAAAAAAATAATCAGAGGTTATTATATTTTCTCTGATTTAGAAATTAACGAATATGCTCTTTTTGAAATTGCTAATAAAATATATAATCCATCTTATATTTCCTCAGAAATGGCCCTTTCCTATTATCATTTTATTCCCGAGAGTGTTTATGGTATAACCTCTGTTTCTACCAGAAGAACCTACAGTTTTAAAACTCCCATAGCAGAATTTATTTATAAAACTGTAAAACCCCAGCTTTTTTTTGGCTATAATCTAATTAAGTATAATAATAAATATATTAAGATAGCGAGTTTAGAAAAAGCTATTTTAGATTACTTTTATTTACATTCAGATATAAAGGGAGAAGATGATTTTGCCAGTCTTCGCCTGAATAAAAAAATATTTTTAAAAGAGGTTAGTGAGGAAAAATTAAATAAATTTTTGGAAAGGTTTGCTCAAAAGTCATTAACTAAAAGAATAGAGTCTTTTGGGGAGTTTATGAAAAATGCTTGATCTAAAACAAATAGAATCTTTTTATCCTGAGCATCTCAGGGCTTTTAAAAAAAATCTTCTACGGAATATTTACCTTTTTTGTTTACTTCTGGCGATGCCAAGAAGATATTACTTTTCAAGGAATATATACAAAGTTCATTCATAGGGAGGGTAGGAGAAAAATAGAATACTGCTTCCATTATTTTTTTGTAATTGGTTAATTGGTGGATTGGAAAATTGGGGAATTAATAAATTTTTTTGACAAATAAGTTAACATATGTTATCAATAGACAACTGAGGTTAACATTATGGATACAAATAAGAAATTAATAGGAGTAAGAATTTCTGAATCAGTGATTATAGAATTAAGAGAGTATTGTAAATCTCACGGATTTTTAATGAGTCATTTTGTTTCCAGGGCAATTGAGGAAAGATTAAAAAAAGTAAAAAGAAGCGAAGAAAAAGAAAAAGCAGAAAAAATAACAATAGATGAAAGGATGAGTGAATAGTAATGTTATCCGACAAGCGCGGCGTAGTTATCATCACTTTAATAATTTGGGTTATTATTATCGGATTAATAATTTTTTATGCTCCTCGTGTTTATCACTGGTATGTGGAGCAAAATGAAATAAAAATTATAAAATCAAATGTAGAATCGGTAGAAAAAGAAATAAAATTATTGATGCTAGACAAACATCCAGTACTTATCTGGAATGATATAGATAATATTATTAAATCTTTAAGTGTACAAAACCCCATTACCAGAGAAGCTCAAATTAAAAATGGCTGGAGCAGTCCTGGCGAGGTGGTGGTTTTTTTTGATGGAATTGACACCCTTACCATTGATGGTATCGATCGCCGAGGTGAGGTCCTCCATTTAAATGTTACCGTTAAAAAATAAAAGGGATAGATAAAAACAGAACATAGGGATATAAATGTATTATGAAATAGAAATTATTTCAATAGTCGTCTTAAGTCTATTAGGGCTAATCGTAGGAAGTTTTAGCAATGTTTGTATTCATAGAATACCCAGAAATGAATCAATAGTATATCCGACATCTCATTGTCCCAAATGTCGTAACACAATAAAACCGATTGATAATATCCCTCTGTTAAGTTATATTCTACTGAAGGGCAGATGCCGTAATTGTAAAAGCCGGATCTCTATCCAGTATCCGTTAGTAGAATTTCTAACCGGAGTTATATATACAATCATTTATCTGGTATACGGTTTAAGTATCCAGACTTTAATTTATGTTATTTTATCATCAGCTCTTATCATTATTACTTTTATCGATTTACAGAAACAGATTATACCTGATGTAATTTCTTTGCCGGGGATAGTAATAGGATTTATTTTAAGTTTTTTTGTTCCTTATATATCATTTATAAATTCAGCTTTGGGAGTAGTGGTCGGAGGAGGAATAATATTAATTATTAGTTTGGGCGGCTCGGCGATTTATAAGAAAGAAGCGATGGGGGGAGGAGATGTTAAACTCGCAGCCATGATCGGCGCCTTCCTGGGTTGGAGATATATCATTATTTCACTTTTTTTAGGATTTTTCTTAGGAGCATTAATCGGAATTATCTTAATTATGAGCAAGATTAAAAAAAGAGAAGATACTATTCCCTTTGGGCCCTTCATTGTCTTAGGTTCGCTCATCACCCTTTTATGGGGCAAGCAAATCATTTCTTGGTACTTAGGATTTTAAAA
>JBBRDV010000044.1:0-11139 GCA_038203565.1 Atribacterota bacterium | reverse complement strand
TTCCTTCCCGGTAGTAGCTATAGACAAAGATCCGTATTTTACACCTTTAGTTACTCTTAATTTATCAGCCAGCCCTCTCACCTCTATCGGCTTTCCTCTTACCACTATTATCTCCAAACAATTATCATGATCCAGGTGAATATGCTGGCTGGAGATAATCAACTGGTGAAAATCATGTTGGATATCGGTTAAGGTGTTTACTAACTCCCTCTTGTGGTGGTCGAATACTAAAGTAATTGCTCCGGCAACTTCTTTTCCTTCTGCCCACTCTCTTTTAACCAGATTTTCTCTGATTAAATCTCGTATTGCCTCCGAGCGATTGGGGTATTTTTTCTCTTTGATGAGTCTATCAAATTTTTCTAAGAGTTCTTTTTCCAGTGATACTCCAAAACGGACTATTTCAGACATAAATCCCTACCTTTGTTATTGCAAATATTACTATTTCCAAAATAATAACACGATATTTTTACTCTGTCAAAAAATATTTCTATTTATCTAAAAGTTTTGATTCGTCGTAGGATATTTTATTCTGGTTTTTATCCTGGTGCCTTTCTAAAGCCAGCTGGATTAATCGGTCAATTAAATCAGGATAAGAAATGCCACTCGCTTCCCACAGACGGGGGTACATACTGACAGAAGTAAAACCGGGGATGGTATTAATTTCACTTAAATATATTTTATTTTCTTTTTTGCTGACAAAAAAATCTACTCGCGCCATCCCGGCAGCATCAACGGCCTTAAAGGCACGGAGGGCAATCTCCTGAACTTCTTGAGATACTCCATTAGGTAAATCAGCCGGGATAATTAATTGCGTCCCTTCATCCAAATATTTTGAATCATAGTCATAAAATTCTCCTGCCGGTCTGACTTCACCCGCTACTGAAGCCCGGAGTTCATCATTGCCCAAAACACCGCATTCTATCTCTCTTACTTCTTCTAATCCTTCTTCGATCAAAATCTTTCTATCGTAAGAAGAGGCTAAATCTATAGCTTTTTCTAATTCTTCTTTCTCGTGAACTTTGGTTATCCCTACACTCGACCCCAAATTAGTAGGCTTTACAAAAAGAGGATATTCGAAGTCATTCTGAATTAAAGATAAGATTTTCTCTTTGTCTTTTTGCCACTCTTTTCTTCTAATAGTCATCCACTTTAATATGGGCAAACCCCTCTGTCGAAATATTGTCTTCATTAAATCTTTGTCCATAGAAATTGCTGAAGCAGCCACTCCCGCTCCCACATAAGGAATATTAGCTAACTCCAAGAGGCCCTGTACTGTTCCATCCTCTCCAAAAGGACCGTGTAATACCGGGAAGATAATGTCTAATTTTTCTAAAGCCGGGCTTTTATCTAATCTTTGATTATTGTCTATGCGAATCAGGGCATTACCGGAAGGGCTATTCAATAAAATCACCGTACTTTTTCCTTCTATTTTGCCAGATTGAAGAGCCAATTTAGAATCCTGGGGAGAAATCCATCTACCTTCTTTGGTTATGCCGATAGGAACTACGGTATATTTATCTTTATCTATTGCTTTAATAATTGAGGAGGCGGAACAAAATGAAACCTCATGCTCTCCCGACCTTCCTCCAAAGATTATACCTATTCTAATTTTCTTTATTCCCATATTGTATGATTATGTCCTTCTTTAAATTTTTTTATAAATTTAATATTTCCATAGTTCCTTCTTCAATATCTAAATATAACAGTTTATTTCGAAAGAGTTTACCTCTTTTTAATAATATTTTTATCACTTCTTGGGCTTCCAAAGAGGCAATTAAGGCAGGAGTTACCGTAGGAGCACCTAATTCTACCTCACTTCCATGTTCGGGTAAATCTTTATTAGAGCCATAAATTAATTCTAATCCTTTATCCTCCGGAAATATAGTGGTAAGCTGGCCATTAAAACCGGCTATAGCACCATGAACCAAGGGAATTTTTAAATTCTGACAGGCTTTTTGAAGCACAAAACGCGAAGGAAGATTATCCAGAGCATCTATTACTACCTCCGCTCCCTCAATAATTTTTTTTACATTGTCCGGATTAACAAAAACAGAATGTCCAACAATCTCTACAGAAGAATTTATTTCTTTTACCCTCTTTACTGCGACCTCAGTCTTACTCTGCCCTAAATTGTTTTCGGTGGAAAGTATCTGCCGATTTAAATTACTATCTACTATTATATCTTTGTCAGCAATGATCAGTTTTCCAATTCCCATCCTGGTCAAAAGCTCTAATATTGTCCCTCCTAATCCGCCAGCTCCGATTATAACTACTTTTGATTGAAGCAATTTTACCTGTTCAAGAGGACTAATTACTCCTAAATTACGCTGATAGCGTCCAGGAATTATATTATTTTGTAGAGCTGATATCTCTATTTCTCGGGACTTAGTTTGAAATTTGCGGGCTATTTTTTTTATCTGTTTTAGTGAGATATTATAATATTTCTTTCCGGAAAAGTTTATCGCTTCTTCTTTTATTTTTTCTAATTCCCTGAGAATCGCTTCTTCTTTTTCATTTTTCATATTTTCTTTCATAAAATTTCTCCTGTGGGTACGATGCATCGTGCCCCTACATTACTATTTTGTTCACTTTTTAGGTCGTAATCACTATATACTATATACTATCTTTATATTTGGCTTTTAATTTTTCCAGCCTTTGTTTAATCTCTTTTTCAAATCCCCTATCGGTAGGCAAATAATATTTTCTTCCCTTTAGCTCCGTAGGAAGATGTTCCTGAACAATATAGCCTCCCTCAAAATTGTGAGCATATTTATAACCTTTACCGTAATCTAAATTCTTCATTAGAGTAGTGGGGGCATTACGAATTACCAGGGGAACTGGCAGCGGTCCCCACCTTTTAATGTCTTCCTGGGTGAGTTGATAACCCTTGTAGAGGGCATTACTCTTGGGGGCGCAGGCTAAATAGGTAGCGGTCTGGGCCAAAGCCAAATTACCTTCAGGCATTCCTAAAAAATGGACTGCCTGCATAGCTGACACTGCTACCTGTAAGGCCTGAGGGTCAGCATTTCCTATGTCTTCTGAGGCAAACCTCACCAGCCGCCGGGCAACATAGAGAGGATTTTCTCCGGCTTCTAACATACGGGCTACCCAGTAAATAGCAGCATCGGGGTCGGAATCGCGCATGCTCTTGTGGAGGGCAGAGATAACATTGTAATGTTCTTCCCCGGTCTTATCGTAACGCAAACATCTCTTTTGGACTACCTCTTCGATAATTTTCAAACTTATATTTCTTATACCCTGTGTATCTGGCTTGGTAGTTATCACTGCAAATTCTAAGATGTTTAAAGCTATACGGGCATCTCCATAAGCAAGTTCAACAATGAAATCTAAAACTTTTGGTTCTAATTTCAGTTTATATTTTCCCAGACCTTTTTCTTTATCCAGCAAAGCCTTTTCCAAAATGTTTTTCAAGTCTTCCGGAGATAATGGTTCTAATATATAAACATTTGACCTGGATAAAAGAGGGGAAATAATCTCAAAAGAAGGATTTTCGGTAGTAGCTCCAATTAAGATTATGGTTCCATCTTCTACGTAGGGTAAAAAAGCATCCTGTTGTGCTTTGTTAAACCTATGAATTTCATCCACAAATAAAATAGTCCCTTGATGGTGATATCTCCGTCGGTCCTGAGCTTCTTTGATAATTTTCCTTAAGGCAGGCACACCTGAAATAGCTGCGCTGAAAGGGACAAAATGGGTCTTAGTCATTTTGGCTATAATTCTGGCTAAAGTTGTTTTTCCAGAACCAGGCGGACCCCAGAGAATAATCGATTGAAGTTCATCTTCTTCGATAGCCTGACGTAAAGGCTTACCCGGACCAATAATCTTTTCCTGTCCTAAAAAATCCTCTAATCTTTCCGGCCTGATTCTATCAGCAAGAGGGGCATTATTATCCATTTTGTTTTTTTCATAATTTTCAAAAAGATCCATTTAAATTCCACCAAAATATTCTTTATATTTTTATTCTTGTCTCTCTATTATATTTCTCTTTATTATACTATATCTTTTATTAAAAACTTTCAAACTCATCTTTTAATATCCCCATTAAGATTACATCATAATACTTTCCGCTATAAAATTGACCTTTTCTTAACTTTCCCTCTTCTTTAAATCCGCATTTCTCATAACAGCGTACACCCCTATGATTATAATCGAAAACTCGAAGATATATTTTGTATAAATTCATCTGATTAAAGGCATGGCTAAGCAGGGTCTTTATGGCATCTGTACCATAACCCTTACCCCAGCATTCTTTATTGCCGATGACAATCCCCAATTCTGCATTTCTATTCTTCCAATCAATTTTATGTAAACTAATCTGACCTATATAATCTCCTTCTTTGGTCTCCATAGCCAGATGCTTCTCTGTATCATTATGATTCATCGCTCTTTCTAAAAACTTTTCCTCTTCCAACCGAGAAACCGGATATAGAAAGGCAGATAAATATTGAGTAACCTCCCGGTCATTTACCCATTTCATAATTTCCTCCAGGTCTTTCTTCTCCACAGCCCTTAAATTTACTAATTTTCCTTTAAGCATATCCTCCCTCTTTCCAAAATATAACATTTTATACCCGGTACAAAATGTTACCTCTTTAAAAAAATAAAAATTTATTTTCTATTCTATTATAGCAGGAATTTTAAATTATTTGTAGAAAGTATATAAAGGAAGGAGGATTTCTCAATGATTAATAAATTAAAAATAGCTTGTCTTCAAGTAAGCGCACGGGAGTATAGTGATAGATTTGAAAATAAAGATAATATCTTAAGAATGATTGACAAGGCAGCGGATTCACACCCTCAATTAATGGTTTTACCGGAATGTGTTTATCCGGCTTATTATATTTCTCCACTTATTGTGAAAAATCCTTTAGAATTCCAGAAATCAACTCTGGAACTAATTGCCGAAGTGAAACAAAGGGCTAAACTGTATAACTGCTACATAGCTTTAGGGATAGTTGAAACTGATTCAATCGAAAATATTCTTTACAATTCTGCTTTACTTATCAATCCGGAAGGTCAGGAGATAAGCCGCTTCCGAAAATCTTACCTTTGGCATTTTGATTCTCACTGGTTCTGCGCCGGTGAACAATATCCGGTAATTGAGACCGAATTCGGGAAAATAGGAATGTTTGTCTGTTCTGATGGACGACTCCCTGAAATAGTCCGTTGTTTGAGTTTACAGGGAGCGGATATTTTGCTTGACCTTACTAACTGGGTCACCTCAGGATTTGAGAAAGAAAACCTTACCAACCCTCAGGTAGAATATATGATTCCTACACGAGCCCTAGAAAACCGAGTCTGGATAATTGCTGCCAATAAAGTGGGAATGGAGGCAAAGAGTATATTATATTGTGGAAAAAGCGCTGTCTTTGCACCCAATGGCCAGATAGCCAAAATTGCCTCTTCTTGCCAGGAAGAGATTCTCTTTTATGAAATTTCCCTTGAGGAAGCTTTGGATAAATCCATCGATAACCAAATTAACATAATTAATGATAGAAAACCGGAATTATATTCCGAATTAGTTCAACCCACTGATACTTTGCCGGTCTATTCCATAATGAAAAAAAAGACTGGTCCCAAAAATCCAAATCCGCTTACCGCAGTAGTGCAAATAGAATTCGAAGATAATTTTAGAGAATATCTCCAAAAGATAGAATTCTTTGTAAATAATTTATTAGAACAAGAGACTGATATTATTATCTTTCCGGAATGTGATTTTATCTTCCCCGAAAATGGAGAAGAGATCATTCATAAAATCAAGCAAATCACCAAAGATAGGAAAGTGCTCTGCGCTATTACCCTAGTCGAAAAAGTAGAGGGGTCCAATTATAAAACTACTTGTCTTATCGAATCAGGTAAACTACGGGGAAAATACCGAAAAACCCATTTAGAAAGAGAAGAAAAGCTTCTTTTTTCTCCTGGAGATTTAGGCCTTCCGGTATTTAGAACTTCTTATGGATATATAGGGGTAATGATGGGTTATGAAGGAATTTTCCCTGAAATAGCCCGTACCCTCACCCTTAAAGGAGCTGATCTAATTATCTGGCCCAGTAAATTTATTAATGATAGACAGATAAATATCTGCCGCAGCAGGGGAGCAGAAAACAAAATATTTGTCGCTTGTTCTAATTCTATTTCTCATCAAAGTAATGGTCATAGCTTAATTACTTCTCCTTCAGGACAAATATTAACCTCTTGTCTAGGTAAAACCGAACAAGCCAGCCTTTCTTCGCTTAACCTTTTGCTTTCTCGAAATAAAGATATTGTCCCCCATACCAATACAATCTTAAATAGGAAACCAGATACTTATAAAATCTTAGTAAACAATATTCATATAAAGGAGAAATAAAATTGAAAGCAGAACTTATAGTTAATTTAACGGCAGGCGGGGGGAAACCCCATAAACATTTAAATACAGTCTTAAAATATCTAAAAGAAAACGGACTAAATTTTAAAATGTGCACCACTTCCCATCAAGGAGAAGCGGTGGAACTAGCCCAAAAGGCTGCTGACAACGGCGCAGAACTCATTGTATCAGTAGGCGGGGACGGAACAGCCAATGAAATAGTAAATGGAATTATGAAATCAAAAAATAATCCTTCCTTGGGAATAATTCCTTTAGGATGGGCTAATGATTTTATTAAAAGCACGAACATTCCCTCTGATATAATTGAAGCTTGCAAAATTTTAATTAAAGGCAAGATTAAAAAAATAGATGTAGGAGTAATTAATGACCAGATATATTTTGCCAACCTCTGTGGGATAGGATTTGATGCAGAAGTAGCTCATCTGGCTAATCAAATTAAAAATACTCACCCCAACTGGAATAGTCTTGGTGCTTTTATTTACGTCTTTGCTACCATAAAAAAACTTCTTTCTCCTTTTAGCTTCCATAATGTGAAGATAAAATTTGATGGGCAAGAAATCCATTCTAAAATTCTATTTATTGCTATTGGTAATGGAAAATTCTACGGAGGAAGATTTAAAATTACTCCGGAAGCTATCTTAGATGATGGTTTGTTCGAAGTATGTACAGTAGAAGAAATGGGAAGATTCAAATATCTTATGAGTATCCCTAAAGTATTTAAAGGTACACATGAAAGTATTAAGGGGATAAACTTTTATAGAGCTAAAGAAGTAGTAATTCAATCTTCAGAACCTATTCTGGCTCAGGTAAGCGGTGAAGTGATTGAAGGTCAGAAGGAATTTACCATCACTATTCTGCCAAAAAGATTAAAATTGATTGTCCCTTAACCTGGCTAAAATAGTCGTTAGTAAAGAAAATACAAAGAATAAATATAAAGTAAATTAGTTAGTTAGGAATAGATTATAAGAAAATAAAAACAGGTAAAAACAGTAATATAGGAAGAGCGCGATGCATCGTGCCCCTACACTTTAATCCCAGTTTTTTACTCGATACTCGATACGAATTAATATTTACTAACGACTAATTTATTATCTTCCCTTATTTTTACTCTTCTTCTCTTTATACATCTCTTCGTCGGCTATTCTGATCAATTCATCCATAGATAAAGGTTTGGCTGGGTCATAATTAGAAAATCCTGTGCTAAATCCTATTTTATAAGGTTTCTTGGAAATCTGATTTAATCGGGTTAATTCCTTGCTTAATCTCTTTCTAATTATCGGTATTTCGTTTAAGGAACTATCTAAGAAGATTACTAAAAATTCATCCCCTCCCATCCGAGTGATAATATCTACCTCCCTTAAAATAGATTTAAAGAGTTTTGCTACTTGGACCATAACCCTATCCCCTTCTTCATGACTAAATTTATCATTGATATCTTTTAGATTATCTAAATCACTATAGGCTAACAATAAAGAGGATTTGTTTCTTTTGGCTAATTTTAACTCTCTTTGAAGAAGCTCTAAACCATACCCTCTATTATAGGCTCCGGTAAGGGTATCGTAATGGGCTAATCTCTTTAGTTCCTCTTCCACTCTCTTTCTTTCTATAGCAGTCGCCACCTGAGAGGAGACAAACTCTAAAAGTCCAATATCTTTTTCAGAGTAAAGTTCAGGATTGTTGTAACTCTGGACGGCTATAACCCCAATAGTTTTATCTTCTATCTTTAAGGGGACTCCTAACCAGATGCTCTGAGGGGTGGTACTGCCCCAGGGGGATAATATCCCTTGATTTACCATTTCCTTATATTTATTATTATCATTTAGAAGAGGTTGACCATTTTTTATAACATAGGCAGTAAGGGTGTTGGCAGTGCTAAAGTTAATGATAGGGAAATTATCATCTTTCTCATCTACGTGATAAGGAAAGTAGATATTATCTTCTTTCTCATCGACCAGAGCAATATAAAAATTAGTGGTGTCGATTATGGTGCCTAATTCTTGATGAATAGTTTTATAAAGTTGGTTAAGAGATATAGGTGAATTGGCAGCTTTAGAGATATTGTATAGGACCTGTTGGAGTCTTTCGCTTTGATTGCGTTCAGTAATATCTACAAAGATACCTTCCACTCCAATAATATTACCTTTTTCATCATAACAGTAATGGCTGGAAGTAGAGACAGTAACCGGGGTGCCATCTCTTCTTTTTAGGGTTACTTCATAGCCCTTGACACTTCCTTTTCTCTTTTCAAGTTCTTCTAAAAATATCTTTCTATCTTCGGGAATATAATATAAATCCTTAGCCACATTTTTTCCTATCATCTCTTCGGGAGAGTTATAACCCAGCAATTTGGCTCCGGGAGGATTTACTATTAGAACATCTCCCTCTGTGTCTACTTGATAATAGGCTCCAGGCATATTTTCAAATAAATTCTTATAAAGTTCCCTACTATCCCACAATTCTCTTCTTGACTCTTCTAATTTTTCAAGCATAAGGTTAATTGTATTGGAAAGTTTTGATATTTCATCTTTTCCTTTTGTGGGAATACGCAGAGATAAATCATCGGTTGAAGCAATAACATCTACAGATTTGTTAACACCTGTTAAGGGGGTAAGTATTAATTTATCCAAAGATAACAATACTAATACGCCAAACGCCACACAAATAGCAAGGATTAAAAAGATAAAATAACGGAGAGTAATTTGCCCCTGCTTATAAATATCTCGAGGAAAGTCAGCTTTTAAAACCAGGATAGGTTCTCCATAAATATCCTTTATTAAAACATATCCTGCTATTAATTCATCATTTAATGGTTGAATAAATATTGGTTCTTCTTCTGATAGAGCAGAAAATGTTTTTTGAAAATCGGGAGAAGCTTGAGAATCATTGAACTCTTCAATAGTAAGAGTTAAATGGCTTATCTCTGCAAGCTGCTCGATTTCTACTGAGTTTAGATAGCGTCCCATAATCAACGTGCCACGAATAGGTCCTTCATTCTCACTGGTAAGTATAGACCGTGAAGTAACAAGTATGGGGGCTTCCGAAAGAAGAATAATTCCTTTAACATTGCTATCAGTATCACTATGTTTAATAAGGAAGCTATCAGGAAGAAGATGTTTCTGTAAGTCCTCAGGGATTGGTATTTCTTCTTCCTCCTCTAAATTAAATGCTTTACCGAATACAATCTGGTTAGAAGAATTAATAAATAACATCAAATTAAGCCTTCCTCCTATGAAAGTTGAATCTATAAGATTTGATTTAATATACTCTTTATTAGCATCTTCGATAAAAGCATATGTATCATCCCATGCTGCCCAATCCCAATTATAAGTGTCTAAGGTATCGATCTCACGAGATAGAATATTTAGGACTCGCTTAATATTGTTGTTAATATCCTGTTCTTCCAGTTGAATAAATCCCTGTTGAAAAACGCTTCCTAGGACGTAATATAAAATTACAATCAACATTATAAATGTTATGATAATTACAATTATTGTTTTTTTACGAATGGTCATACATTACCTCTTAAAATTTAGAGTGAAATTTGTTGTAACCCTTTTAAATATTTGTAGTAATGTTTTCTATTTCATTACTTTAGAAAAATAAAACATAATAAACTTTAATTATATTCTCTCTTTTTTTTCTGTTTAGTTCCCATAATTATTTCTAGCAAAATCCTGCATTGCCTTAATATCTTCTTCAGGGATTATTCTACACTTACCTACGCTTTTGCTTAAAATATAAATATGGGCTGTTTTTTCAACCACGCAGCAAACCTTCATCGCCTCTTTCATATCTTTCCCCACGCAGAGAGTCCCGTGATTTAGAAGAAAAACTGCATTTCTATTTCCTAAGCTGGCAACTGCGTTCTCAGCTAACTCATCTGAACCTGGTAAAGCATATTTGGCACATAAAACTTTTTCTCCCACTATCTGAACAAAATCTTCACAAATTCCCGGAAGACTGAAACCGGTTACTGCTAACACGCTCGAATAAATGGGATGATAGTGCACTATGGCTCCTACATCCTTCCTGGCATTATATATGGAAAGATGCATAGGCATCTCAATAGAGGGCTTTCTAAATCCCTCAATTATTTTACCTTGCTTATTAATCACAATGACATCTTCAAGGTTGATTTTATTATAATCCATACCGCTTGGTTTAATATAAACCAGGCCTGTTTCAGAATCCAAAACACTAATATTTCCCCAGGTCCCGATGGTTAAATTCTGCTTATATAATTCTCGCCCGCTATCGACTATCAATCTTCTAAACTTTTCTGATATTTCCAATTTCATATCTCTATCCTCATATTTTTATTTTTCCTTATTATATTTATATACTCCATAATATTTTAAAATCCTTCTTTTTTCAAAAAAAATCTAACAGATAGCGCTATATATAGGAAATTTAACTTAATTAAATTTAATTTTATTTAAAGGTAGATTCTTTTTGGGTTTTATCAATAATGGAAAATTTGCAAATAACGGCTCCCGCAATAACCAAACCACAGGCAATCCAGAGATTAGATTTAACTGCTACCTGAAGATACAAAGAACTGATAAGGATAGAAAGTAGAGGAGTAAAATAGGAAAGAGAAGCAACTAAGATAATATTGCCTTTCCGCATAGCCCTATCCCAGAAAGTATAAGCTAAAAAAGTGGGAAAGACAGACATATATAAAAGCTCTACTATTACATATGGTGTCCAGTAAGATTCTTCTGGAAACATAAACCTTATTGTGGTTAAGA
>JBBRDV010000043.1:0-11220 GCA_038203565.1 Atribacterota bacterium | reverse complement strand
GACTCATAAATGATTAGTACATCGACTTTAATAATGGGCGTGATATTTGGAGCAATAGGGTTAGGCTTTTTTGTTTATGGTAAAAAGCAAAAAGTAATTATTCCTCTTTTTTGCGGCATAGCCTTGATGATACTTCCATATTTTATTCCAAATATATATATTTTGATCCTTTCAGGTATTATTATATTAGCGATAGCTTATTTTATTAAGATATAAGATATTATTTGAAAGGATAAGACAAAGGGACATTTCATTTGTCTTATTAAAAAACAAGGAAGTTGTAATAGCTTAATAATTCGTTAACTTTTTCTATTTTGATATAAATAACCATATTTGCTTCCTATGCTTAGAACAAGGGACACATCCCATTTTCTTAAATAGAAAGTTAATAAGTTAATAGGGACAGAAAGCTATTATTTTTAAGACAAAAATGGACAAAAAGACTAATTCTTTTAACTACTGGTAGCGATTCAATAAGGTAAATATATATTCTTAAAGTATGAGAAAGAATCCTTAACACATATATAGAAAGAGATTTTTTTATGAGTAGGATAATTTATTATTTTTCGGGAACAGGTAATTCTCTGGTTGTAGCCAGAGATATTGCAGAAAAAATTAATGGACAATTTATATCTATTCCTTCTATCATCCATCAAGAAAGTATAAAAACCGAGGCAGATATGATTGGTATTGTATTTCCTATGTATCATCATGGTGTCCCTCTGATTATTAAAAGATTTATCAATAAAATGGATAACCTGGATAAAAAGTATATCTTTGGAGTGTGCACCTATGGAGGAAGTCCTGGAATTTGTTTAAAATATTTAGAAAGAATCATTAAATTACATGATGGAAAACTTACTGCAGGTTTTGCAGTGCAAATGCCCTATAACTATATCTTCCCTTCTTTTGTACTCAAGGACTTTTTTTAATTCTTTTGTATTAAGAGAAATATCTACAGAAAAACAGCAAAAAATGTTTGACCATTGGAGGCAGAAACTTGAGAAGATTTGCGAATATGTCCAAGCTCGAAAAGAAGGTGAGTTAGAAACAAAAGCAGAGGTCATTGAACACCTGGTTGATTCCCTTTTAAGAGATACCTTACAAAAATCCGTTTGGTTGAAAGTAGCTGGTTTTAAAGGGAAGACAAATCTTCCTTTCCAGGAAAGCATACAATTGATGGACCATGGTTTCAGATGTGATGATAAATGCAACAGGTGTGGCATTTGTTACAGGATTTGTCCGGTTCAAAATATTATAATGGTTGATGGTCGACCTGTATGGCAACATCATTGTGAACAATGTTTTGCCTGTCTGCAATGGTGCCCAAAAGAGGCAATCCAGTTTGGCAATAGAACAGCACAAGGGAAAAGATATCATCACCCCGATGTGAAGTTATCAGATATAATGATAGATGGTAAAAAGTAGTTACAATTAATCAAACAAGGAGGTGAGCTTCAAGTGACTATTGTATCAAAAATAATAGGCAGTAAGACAGTCTGATGTTTCGTTCGTCTTATTTGTTTAAATTTTTCATAACAAACTTTCTCATTTTAATCTTATTTCGCTACAAGTACACTACAATTTTTCACTTCTTGAATTATAGCATTACTCACGCTTCCAAGAAATAATTTTTTCAAACCACCTAACCCTCTACTGCCAATAACAATCATGTCGAATCCTTCCTCTTGGGCTACACTTATGATAGTATCTGCAGGGGGTCCTTTCTTTAAAATTGTACGTGCCTTTAGGTTTTTCCCTTCAATAAATTTTAAGGCTTCTGACAGAATCTTTTCCCCTTTCTTTTTATATTCTTCCATCATCAATCTATTAATTTCCGTTTGTTCGATATTACCTTCAACTGATATAGGAAAAGAGTCAAATTTTTCATACACATGAATTATGGCTACTTCATTAACATTACATCCTTTGACAATTACAGAAGCTTTTTCCAAGGCCTTTTGACTATACTTTGACCCATCCGTACATACTAAAATTTTCATATAAATCCTCCTTTATTTTATAGTCTTTTTGGGTAATCAGAGTGCATTTTATTTTAACACAAATCGGTCAATTCTTACAATTTTCTCTGGATCTTTATTATAAGAAATCTCTTTTTTAAATGGTTTAAAAGATTTTGCAAGGTCTTTAAAAAAATGTTATTAAATCTTTTATAAAAAAAAGAAGGATTTCTGGAATTTATGTAGTATATACGTAGAGTGAAAGAGCGTAAAAGAACAGGGGACCGTTGTACTATCTCAATAATTCGGTAACTTTTTCCAGCTTTTCATAAGGGGTTATATACTCTAATCCCTCGTGTCTTCTTAAGTGGTTATATTCAAAGAAGAAGAACAATCTAATGGGGTCTATAATATGTATTTAGCGGGATGAAAACTTGAGATCAGTTTGGATATTTTCAAATAGACATCAACAAAAATCAATATTTTTTAAGTGAATATAATTTAGTATGAACTTTAGTGGTTGTAGTTAAAAAGACTTAATTGAAAAATAACAGAAAAATATTTTTGACACTAATGGTTATTAAGGTTATTATTTATTAGTCAGATAAAAGATAAAGGAGAGGTACCGAAGTGGTCATAACGGGATCGCCTGGAGAGCGATTTGGCGGCCAAAAGCTGTCACGCGGGTTCGAATCCCGCCCTCTCCGCCAGTTTTGTGGTCGTGCTAGACGGGGAGATAGCGGTGCCCTGTAACCTGCAATCCGCTACAGCAGGGTTGAATTCCTACCCGAGGTTTTATCCTTTTGAGGCTGGCTAAGATAAGTGGTGATGAAGATTGGGCCCTGTGCAGCAAAGAATTGCAAACCCCGTCAGATCTGGAAAGAAGCAGCGGTAAGCAAATCTCTTTGGGTGCCGCAGGTAAACCTGATTGGAGCAAACTGTCTTAGTACCGATTGGAAGGGTGAATCGGAGGCAGGTGCACGATCATTTGAAGGGAATTTTTTTTCTGAATTTAGATTAGATTATAGGGAGTATTTATGGAATACCGATCACTTTATCGCAAATGGAGACCACAGACTTTTGAGGATATAATTGGGCAGAAACATATTACCCAAACTTTAATTAATGCTATTTCTTTAAATAGAATTTCTCATGCTTATATTTTTTCCGGCCCAAGAGGAGTTGGGAAGACAACAACCGCTCGTATTTTAGCTAAATCATTAAACTGTGAAAAGGGGTCAACTCCTCATCCCTGCAATAAATGTGAGAGGTGTATTAGAATCACCGATGGCTATTCTATGGATGTAGTAGAAATAGACGGTGCCTCTAATAATGGAGTTGATAGCATTAGAGAATTAAGAAGTAAAGTTAACTTTGCACCTGCTGAGGGAAAATATAAGATATATATTATTGATGAAGTACACATGTTATCTCAAGGCGCGTTTAATGCTTTGTTGAAAACTCTGGAAGAACCGCCTTCACATGTGATTTTTATATTTGCCACCACCGACCCCCATAAAATTCCCAGCACTATTTTATCCCGATGTCAGTGGTTTAATTTCAGAAGGATATCTTTAGTGGATATCGTAACTAAGTTAAAAATGGTTGCCAATGATGAAGGATTAAATATAAATGATAAGACTTTAAATATGATAGCCCGAAATTCGACGGGTTCTATGCGTGATGCTGAAAGTGCTTTAGATCAAATAATTGCTTATTGCGGTAAAGATGTAACTTCTCAAAGTGTCAGTGAGGTTTTAGGAATAATTGAAGAAGAGGTTTTTTTTGAGTTTATAGAGGCAATAATAAAGAATAATACACTTAAGGGGATAGAGATAATTAACCGAACATCTGATTTAGGGGGAGATCCCTCCCAATTTATAAAAAACTTGATGGAGTATGTTCATAATTTATCTCTAGCTAAAGTTTGCCAAAAAGAAATACTGAATCTTCAGGGTATATTTATCGAAGATAAAGAACGTTTATTAAAGCAATCTAAAATAATTAAAATGGAAAAATTATTTAATATGGTTGATTATCTGGCTGAAGCAGAAAGAAAGATGAGGTATATTCGCCACCCCTGGATTTTATTGGAGATGTTAGTGATCAAATTTACTGCGGCTGAGAATTATTCTTTGAAAGAGGTTAAAGAAGAAAAAGATGAGTATTTCTTAGACTTCTCCACAAAGAAAGATGTATCAATATCAGGAAAGAAAAACGTAGAAATAAGAGAGGAAGTGCCACCAAAGAAGAAGATTCAGGATAAAATTAAAAGCAATGAGGGTTCTTCTACTAAGGCGAAAGAGTCACCTATTGATTTAGAATTGGCGCAGGCATGGCCCGCGATTTTAGATAGGTTAAAAAAAACTAAAATGGCTGTCTATTCTTTTATCATTGCTAACAATTCAATCACTATTGAAAATGGTAAATTGATAATCGGGTTTAATAAGGAATATACATTTCACAAAGAGAGTTTAGAAAAGAAAAATAACAAAATTTTATTACAAGAATTAATTAAAGCAGAGACAGGTATGATATTAACTATAGAATGTATTATTAATGACAATGGAAAAGAGGACTCTGTTTTAGAAGTTGAACAAGAAAATAGGGAAAAAGCTATAAAAACAAGGAATGAAGAGAACAAAAAAAAAGCAGAAGAAGAGAAAGATAATTTAAAAACAAGAAGTAATGAAATTATAAAAGATAATATATTAATTAAAGAATCATTAGATTTATTCGAAGGAACGATTACTGAGGAAAAATAGAGTATTTTTAAGAAGGGAGGAAGCAAGAAAAGCAATGGACATGAAATTTCTTATGAAACAAGCGCAAGTTATGCAGAAAAAAATGGAAGAGATGAAAGAAGAGTTGGCACAGAAAGAAGTTAGAGTTTCTTCTGGCGGAGGGATGATTGAGATTGTAATAAATGGCCAACAAGAAATCAAAGAAATAAAAATAGAACCAGATGTAATAGATGCAAATGAAAAAGAGATGTTAGAAGATTTAATTTTGGCAGCAGTCAATGAATCAATACGTCAGTCAAAAGAGCTGGCTGCTCAGGAAATGAGTAAATTAACCGGGGGAATGAATGTTCCTGGATTATTTTAAGAGGAGGCAAAGGTGTCCTTTAGATATACTAAACCTTTTGCGAGATTAATTGATGAATTTTCAAAAATGCCGGGTATAGGCCCCAAGACAGCCCAGAGATTAGCTTTTTATATTTTAAAGAATTCCTCGGAAAGTGTTGCAAGTTTAGCTAAGGCAATATTAGATGCCAAAGAAAAAGTTAGACATTGTTCAATTTGTGGTAATATAACCGATCAAGAGATATGTGAAATTTGCCGGAACACTAATAGAGATAAGTCTATTATATGTGTTGTAGAAAGGGTAAGGGATTTGATCGCCATAGAAAATACGGGGGAATATAAGGGTTTATATCATGTTTTGGAAGGAGTAATCTCCCCTTTAGACGGAGTAGAACCGGAAAATTTAAAGATTGATAGTTTATTAAAAAGACTAAAGACTGAAAAGATACAAGAGATAATATTAGCCACCAATCCCAATATTGAGGGAGAAGTTACCGCCTCTTATATTACCAAATTGATTGAACCTTTAAAAATTAAAGTCACTCGCATTGCTTATGGTGTGCCTATAGGGGGAAGCTTGGAATTTGCCGATGAAGTTACTTTAACTCAAGCCTTGATGGGCAGACAAGAAATGAAATAATTCAGCAAGAATGAAAATAGATCAGAATAAAAAATAATTTTTAAAAATGGAGGTTCAATATAATGAACAGAAAAAAAACTACTATTGACGGGAATGCCGCAGCTGCTCACACATCGTATCATTTAAGCGAAGTTGCAACCATATATCCGATTACCCCTTCTTCAGCGATGGGTGAATTTGCTGATCTTTGGGCTTCTGAGGGAAAGCCAAATATCTGGGGGACTGTTCCTCAGATAACAGAAATGCAAAGTGAAGGAGGTGCCTCGGGAGCTGTTCATGGTTCCTTGCAGAGAGGAGCTCTTACTACAACTTTTACCGCTTCCCAAGGGCTTTTATTAATGATTCCTAACATGTTTAAAATTGCCGGGGAATTGACCTCTACTGTATTTAATGTTGCTGCTCGGTCAGTAGCCTGCCAAGCCCTTTCCATATTTGGAGATCATAGTGATGTAATGGCCACCAGAGGGACCGGTTTTGCTTTACTTGCTTCTAACTCAGTTCAGGAAGCCATGGATTTTCCTTTAATCGCTCAAGTAGCAACCCTGGAATCTCGGGTGCCTTTTCTTCATTTCTTCGATGGTTTTCGAACTTCAAGCGAGGTTTCTAAAATAGAACTTTTAACTCCGGAAGATATGAAGTCTTTAATTAATGACGATTTGGTAAGAGCTCATAGAAAAAGGGCACTTTCTCCTGATCATCCTTTTATTAGGGGTACAGCCCAAAATCCGGATGTATTCTTCCAGGCAAGAGAAACAGTCAATCCTTATTATCTTAATTGTCCTGATATTGTGCAGAAAGTTATGGAAAAATTTGAGAAAGTTGTGGGAAGAAAATACGAACTGTTCCAATATTTTGGCGCTCCGGATGCTGAAAGGATTTTTATATTAATGGGTTCAGGGGCTGAGGCAGTGCAAGAAACAGTGGAATATTTAGTGAAAAAAGGAGAAAAGGTAGGTTTAGTAAAAGTTCGTCTTTACCGGCCATTTTCTATTAAACATTTTATCCATTCTATCCCTAAAACTGTAAAGACTATAGCTGCTTTGGATCGCACTAAAGAACCAGGCAGTATTGGAGAACCACTTTATACTGATATAGTAACTGCAATACAGGAAGGAATATCTGAAGGGATAGCCCCTTTCAAAAAGACTCCTAAAATAATTGGAGGGAGATATGGACTTTCTTCTAAAGAATTTACTCCCGCTATGGTAAAGGGAATATTAGAGGAGATGAAAAAAGAAGTTCCTAAGAATCATTTCACTATAGGGATAAATGATGATGTAACCCATACCAGTATTTCTTATGATCCTGATTTTTCCATAGAGCCAGCTGATAGAACTCGGGCAGTCTTTTATGGTCTTGGTTCAGATGGGACTGTGGGCGCTAATAAAAATTCTATAAAAATTATCGGTGAAGAGACCGATAATTATGCTCAGGGTTATTTTGTTTATGATTCTCGAAAAGCTGGCGCACTTACTATTTCTCATCTAAGGTTTGGTCCAACTCCAATTCATTCTACTTATTTAGTTAATAAGACGAATTTTGTAGCCTGTCATCAATTTTCTTTCTTGGAACGTTATGATATATTGGATACTGCTCAAGAAGGAGCAGTATTTCTCCTTAACAGTCCCTATACTGCCGATGAAGTTTGGAATTTCTTGCCATATTCAATTCAAGATACTGTTATTAAGAAAAAACTACGTTTTTACGTAATCGATGCCTATAAGATTGCCAAAGAAGTAGGTTTGGGTGTAAGGATTAACACCATCATGCAAGTATGTTTCTTCTCTCTTAGTAAAGTTATTCCCATTGAAAAGGCCATAAAAGCTATAAAACATTCTATAGAAGAGAGTTATGGTAATAAGGGAGAAAAGATAGTTAATACTAATTTTGCAGCGGTAGACAATGCTCTTGCAAATCTTCATGAAGTAAAGATTCCAAGTAAACCTAATAGTACATTACCGAAACATCTTTCTGTGCCAGTAGAAGCGCCTGAATTTGTAAAGAAAGTAACTGCAAAAATACTCGCTGGACAAGGAGATGATTTGCCAGTTAGTGTCTTTTCTCCGGATGGAACTTTCCCCAGTGGTACTACTCAATGGGAAAAAAGGAATATCGCACAAGAAATTCCCGCCTGGGATCCAGATACTTGTATCCAATGCGGAAAATGTGTGATGGTATGCCCCCATGCAGTTATTAGAGCTAAGGTTTATGATCCAAAATTGCTTTCTTCTGTACCGGAAAATTTTAAATTTGCAGAAGCAAAAAATTCTCAATTTAAAGGGTTGAAATTTACCCTTCAGGTTTCTCCTGAAGATTGCACTGGATGTGGTCTTTGTGTAGAGAATTGCCCAGCTAAAAATAAAACCAACCCCAGCTTAAAAGCTATAAATATGCTTACTCAACCACCTATTAGAGAACAAGAATCTAAAAATTGGAAATTTTTCTTAGAAATTCCTGAAGTAGACCGAAAAGAGTTAAAGCTTAGCGCAGTAAAAAATGTTCAATTCTTGCAGCCACTTTTCGAATTCTCTGGTGCTTGTGCTGGTTGTGGTGAGACTCCATATGTAAAACTTTTAAGTCAATTGTTTGGAGATAGAGCGGTTATAGCCAATGCTACAGGATGTTCTTCTATTTATGGAGGCAATTTACCTACTACCCCGTGGACCTTTAATAAAGAAGGCAGAGGTCCAGCTTGGTCTAATTCTCTTTTCGAAGATAATGCTGAATTTGGATTAGGTATGAGGCTGGCTATAGATAAACAGCTTGAATATGCCTTAGAATTATTGGACAGGCTTTCTTCTGATATAGGGAAGGATTTAGTTAGTGAAATTAAAACAGCCGATCAGTCTACCGAGGAGGGACTATACAAACAGAGAGAAAGAGTAAAAATATTAGAAAAGAAATTAAAAAATATAGACAAGGAAGAAGCAAAAGACTTGCTTAGCTTGATAGATGTTCTTACTAAAAAGAGTGTGTGGATTGTAGGTGGAGATGGATGGGCTTATGATATCGGATATGGAGGATTAGATCATGTTATTGCACAAAGGCGTAAGGTTAATATCTTGGTGTTAGATACCGAGACTTATTCTAATACTGGTGGCCAGATGTCTAAAGCAACTCCTCTTGGGGCAATTGCAAAGTTTGCTGCTGGAGGCAAAAGGACTTTCAAGAAAGATTTGGTAATGATGGCAATGTCTTACAGAGATGTATATGTGGCCCGAGTGGCAATGGGAGCTAATGATGCGCAAGTGATTAAAGCTTTCCAGGAAGCAGAGGCATTTAATGGTCCTTCCCTTATTATAGCTTATTCTCATTGTATCCATCATGGTTATAATTTGATTCATGGTTTAGAACAACAAAAGTTAGCAGTTCAATCGGGATATTGGCCCTTAATAAGATTCAATCCAGATCTTGATAAAGAGGGGAAAAACCCTCTCCAATTGGATTCTAAAGCTCCGAGCATTCCTTTAGAAAAATATATATATAATGAAAATAGATACAAAATGCTTACCCGAACTATGCCAGAGGAAGCTAAAAAATTGTTAAAAGAAGCTCAAGAAGGGGTTTTAAAACGTTGGAAGCTTTATGAACACTTAGCCTCACCCTTTGTAAAAAAATAATAAATAAATTATAATATAGACAATCTCTTAACAGGAGATAGTAAGTATTAATTATAAGAAGATACCGTAAGTCCTCAAGATTTGCGGTATCTTCATTTGCACATGATTTCTTTTTTCTATTTCTTTACACAATACGTAATACGATATACTCGATGCGAATATTAAAATAGTAGTTGTTTTTATATTTTTTTCTATTATAATATAAATAGATTAATAGAACGCAAGGAAAGGAGAGTAAATAAATGGTAGAAAAAGGTACCTATAGACTTAAAAAAGGTTTAGCCGAAATGTTAAAAGGCGGAGTAATAATGGATGTGGTGAACGCAGAACAGGCAAAAATTGCGGAAGAAGCAGGAGCGGTAGCAGTTATGGCCTTAGAGAGGGTTCCGGCTGATATTCGAGCAGCTGGTGGTGTAGCCAGGATGGCTGATCCTAAGATCATAAAAGAGATAATGAATATGGTAACTATACCAGTAATGGCTAAAGCAAGGATTGGACATTTTGTGGAAGCTCAGGTTTTAGAAGCTTTAGGAGTAGATTTTATTGACGAAAGTGAAGTATTAACTCCCGCTGATGAAAATTACCATATAGATAAATTGAATTTTAAAGTTCCTTTTGTCTGTGGGGCAAGAAATTTAGGTGAGGCTTTGCGTAGGATAGGAGAAGGTGCAGCCATGCTTAGAACTAAGGGAGAACCGGGAACAGGAAATATAGTGGAAGCGGTAAGGCATATGCGCGAGGTTATGGATGAAATAAGAAGATTAAAAAATATACCTAAAGAGGAATTGATGACCAAAGCCAAAGAATTAGGCGCTCCTTTTGAACTTTTACAAGAGGTAGCTCAAAAAGGAAAATTACCAGTAGTTAATTTTGCTGCCGGAGGTATAGCTACCCCTGCTGATGCAGCTTTAATGATGCAGTTGGGGGCAGATGGAGTGTTTGTAGGTTCCGGAATATTCAAATCAGACAATCCTAAAATAAGGGCTAAAGCTATTGTAGAAGCTACTACCCATTACGATAATCCTAAAATTATAGCTCAAGTTTCAGAAGGATTGGGCGAAGCGATGAAAGGGATAGAAATTTCTCAAATTGCCGCAGCTGAACGGATGCAAGACAGAGGATGGTAAGCTAAAAATTAGATTAAAAAATGAACCAGAGAGGAGCTAAGGAGTAATCTTGAAAGTCGGAGTATTATCCCTACAGGGAGCAGTAGAAGAACATTTAGAGATGATAAAAAGGTGTGGCTTTGAGGGAATCAAAGTAAAAACGGTTGGAGATTTAGAAAAAATAGATAGATTAATAATTCCCGGAGGCGAAAGCACCGCTATTGGTAAATTAGCTAAAATATATGGCTTAGACCGAGAGATTATTAAAAAAGGTAGAGAAGGGATGCCTATATTTGGAACCTGCGCAGGTATGATTTTATTAGCAAATAAGGTTATAGGCATTGAGCAGATAAGATTTTGTTTAATCGATATTGTGGTAGAAAGAAATGCTTTTGGAAGACAGGTAGATAGTTTTGAAGTTGATTTAAAAATAGAAGATTTTTCCGGAAAACCTTTTAAAGCAGTATTCATTAGAGCTCCTTATATCCAGAAGGCAGGGAAGGAAGTAAAAGTTTTAGCTGAATTTATGGGAAAGATTGTGATGGCCCGACAGAAAAATATTTTGGTATCATCTTTTCATCCAGAATTAACTGAGGATTTGAGAGTACATAAGTATTTTTTAAGTGAAAATTTTTAGGATGATTATGATGTTTTCTTAATCACCATCTTCTTGCATTTTTCCCCCGATTATACTATAATTATAATTGCCAGAAGAGATGTGAAAAAATTTTAAATTTCTTTTCAAAATAGAAAAGATAACTCTTGACAACCACTCCTAACTTTGTTAGTATGGAGTCTGTCACTTCT
>JBBRDV010000042.1:0-11831 GCA_038203565.1 Atribacterota bacterium | reverse complement strand
ATTAACCATGGTAGCAAATTGTCGATAAAATATGGTTAGGTCTCTGAGTTTTATGCCTTTGAAAAGGTTTAATTGCGTAGAAAATAGAATATTTTTCTTTTTTTCGATGACGGAAGTAATATAGTAATCCATTTCTCTGAGTCGAGAAACAACTGAGATTCTATTTTCCCCTTCCATGTTTCCGCTAAAGATTTTACCCGAGCGGTCTCGGACTTTATAGACAAAGGTAGCCATTGGTTAAATTCACCTCGATTTAAATAATTTGCCAATTGGCCTATTCACCAATTCTCCAATTGGTTGATAATTTCTTTTAGGGTATTGATGACTTTTGGGTCGTACTTTGTTCCGGCAAGAGAAAAAAATTTGTTTAACGCTTCCTCATTTTCAGAATGACTCTCTATAGGCTTATTATAAATTATTTTGGTATAATCTTCAACTGCTGCTATTATTCTAGAGGTAAGGGGAATTTCTTCACCACTTAATCCGTCAGGATAACCTGTTCCATCATAGTTTTCATGATGATGTTTTACGATAGGAACAATATCTTTAAATAAATTAATCTGTTTAAGCATGTTTGCACCTACTACAGGATGTAAACTAATTTCACTTTGAACCAAATGAAAACTATCTTTTGCTTTAAAGTTAATATCAATCTTTCTACTCACTTTTATTTTACCTATGTCATGCAGCAGAGAAGCGTAATATAAATTATTATATTCCTTTCCGGTTATTCCCAGCTTACTACCAATTTGTGCAGCTAATTGAGCCAATCTCATAAAATGTCCTTTGGGACCAAGTGATTCATTTTCCAATGCCTGGATTAATATCTCGGTAATATGTGTAAAATAATTATTCAAATCCTCTACAACATTTGCATTCCATAAGGCGATGACTACTTGATTGGCAAAAGAAATTAAAATTTCTTCGTCATTCTTATCAAAACATTCTTCATCTTTTTTATTAATTACTTCCACGACTCCCATGATATCTTTTTCTAAAATTAAGGGAACACAAATAAGTGATTTAGTGGTAAATTTTGTGGAACTATCAATACTTTTGTTCCATCTCGTATCTTTAGCAGCATCATTAACTATCAGCGACTTTCCTTTTTCTGCTACCCAACCGGCTATTCCTTCACCAACTTTTACTTTATATTTTTTTATTTCTTTGCTTTTTTTGCCCAGGCTTGCTTTAAAATATAATTCATTGTTTTTTTTGTCTAAAAGTAATATAGAAGCGGCTTCAGCCTTTACAATTATTGCGGCATATTCTATTATTTTATTTAATAGGGCATCTAAATCTGTGGTTCTGGTTAAATCCAAAGAAATATTATTTAGGGCATTTAAGTGTAATATTTGTATTTTTAGTTTTTCCAAATTATTTCCTTCGTTCTCAAGACTAAGCAATTTATTTACCTCTATACATATTATATTTTTTATCTTTCACTCCTGGATTCCCACTTTCGTGGGAATGACAGAGATTATCTTAAGATGAGGCGACTCGTAAAATTTCATCTATAGTAGTTAGACCTTCGCAAACTTTCTTTATACCATCTTCCCTTAATTGACACATTCCTTCCTTAATGGCAGTTTCTCTTAGTTTTGCGGTAGTAGCATTATTACTAATCAAATCTCTAATATTGTCAGTAATTACCATCATCTCAAAGATAGCGATTCTCCCTTTATACCCCGTTTCTTTGCAGTAAGGACATCCTTCACCTTTATATAAGGTTATTTCATTACTGTTTATTCCATATTCATCCAGAATTTTTTTGATATCAGGAGTCATCTTAATTTCTTTCTTACATTTAGAACATATCCTTCTGACTAATCTTTGAGCTATAATTCCCACCACCGCAGAGGAAATTAAAAAGGGCTCTATTCCCATATCAATTAATCTTATCACCGAACTGGGAGCATCGTTGGTATGAAGGGTGCTCAGGACAATATGTCCGGTAAGAGCTGCCTGAACAGCTATTTCAGCGGTCTCTTTATCTCTAATCTCTCCCACCAGCATAATATCGGGGTCTTGCCGCAGGAAACTTCTTAATCCAGCGGCAAAAGTAAGCCCGATTTTGGGTTTAGCTTGTACCTGACTGATTCCTTTTAATCTATATTCTACCGGGTCTTCAATAGTCATAATCTTCTTTTCGGTTGAGTTTAGCAAATTTAGTGTGGTGTATAGCGTAGTAGATTTTCCACTTCCTGTCGGACCGGTAACTAAGATTATGCCGTTAGGTTTTTTTATTAATGATAAGAAATTAGGAAGAATATCGGGAGAAAAACCTAAAGAATCTAATTCTAATAAGATGCTCGAGGGATCCAGTATTCTTAAAACTGCACTCTCTCCAGTGACTGCAGGCAAGATCGAAACTCTTATATTAATATTTCTTCCCCCAACATTCACCTGAATTCTACCATCTTGAGGTAATCTCTTTTCAGCAATATCCAAATCAGACATTATTTTAATTCGGGAAATAACTGACAATTGCAGGTTCCGGGGGAGAGACATCACATCATGTAATATTCCGTCTATTCGGTAGCGAACTTTAAGTATATCCTCGCCAAACGGTTCAATATGAATATCACTGGCCTTCTCTTTAACTGCTCTTAAAATTGCCAGGTTAACCAGAGCAACAACGGGAGCTTCTTCGCTTTCAGTTATGGCAGAAATGTTGGCTCTCTCTTTTTCTTCTTCTTCCAGTACAGTTATCTGCATATTTTCGATTTTACCAATAACCGAATCCCATTCATCGGTAACTCCGAATACTTCGTCTAAGGCTTTATTGATATCCTCACCGTAGGACAATACTGACTCGATATTATATCCCAATCTTATTTTCAGTTCATCATGGGCAAAAACATCTAAGGGGTTCGCCATGGCTACGGTCAATTTTTTTTCATCTTTGTCTATAGCAATAAGCTGATGTCTTCTGGCCATCTCTTCCGGGATTAGAACTACTATGATAGGGTCAATGGTTATATCATTTAAATTTACGTATTTTTCTCCAATTTCATCAGCTAAGGCAAGCATCATCTCGTCTTTTTTAAGGATACCAAGGTCAATAATTATTTTCTGAAGTTCCTTACCGCCGTTATCTTTCTGAATTTTTAAAATTCTATCTAACTGTTCATTGGTAATCAATCTCTTTTCATATAATATATCTGATAAAAAGTGTCCGGTAATACTCTTATCTGTTATCCTCTTCATTTTTCTTTCATTTCCTCCGTTGCTTAAGCTGCCTGGAAGTTAAATCATTTTTAATATTATTCCGATAAATATTGCCAATGATGAATTAATAATCCTTTTTAGATTATATACCTTTTCCACTCTTTCTGCACTCCTTTGATAGGGAACAAAGCTTATGATTACAAAACATATAAAAATTACAATGATATATTTATCATCTAAGTACTGCGCTGAGAGAGTCAAAAACAAGCGATAAAATTTATCTAATATTTGATTTTCCGGTATTTTAATACTTAGTATTTTTTGTTCTTTTAATTTTTTAGGATTAGCAGGAATACCTTCTTCTCTTACGTAAATAAGTAAAATGGGAATAAAGAATACCGAAGCGATATACCCTATTAAGCTTACAATAAATATATCATTATTATAAGTATCTATCAAGTAATTTAAAAAGGCATTATTAAATGGAGAAATTAATAAATAAATTTTATTAAAATTAAAACTTAATGCTGCAATTATTGATATATGCAAAAATTGATCAAGTAAAAATATTTTTATATCCTGATTGGTATTTTTTTTGGAATACTCTAATTTTATTTTATCAATTAGTGTGTGAGACAGAAATATAACCCAAAGTATAATGATGAATCCCGGGGTTTCCAAATAGGGGAAAGCAAAGAGAATAGAAAATATCAATACGATCAGGGTGTGAATTAGCACTCCCCATTCAGTATTGGTCTTTACTTTGAATATTTGTTTGGTTTGTAAGGGAAAATCTGCAATTATGTGCGCTAATAGTAACCTATAGAACAAGTACATAGGTATCAATTCTCCGATTAAAACAGTATCGAGTATCGAGTATATAGTCAAGATAACATTAAGTATAAATTAGTTATCCGGCTTATTTGTTTGCCTGCTTACCAGTTAACTCTAATTAAATCTTGAAAATTATCTATTTTTTCTTTCATTCTTTTCTTTCTTTAACTATATACTATATGCTATATACTATATACTAATTTACTTTGGCCAATTACCAACTTCTTTTTTTATTTTACCTTTTTTTAGCCAAAAAGAGATTAGTATTTTTTCTAAATTACGATGAAGGAATGTTCCTATAGAATCCTTTTTAACTATAGGAATGACTAAAATAGTTAGGAGCTTTAATCTATTACCTCCCCAAATATCGGTAAATATTTGGTCTCCTATTACCACGGTTTCAGTTTTTTTTGTCTCTAAAATTTTAAGGCCATTATTAAAGGCTACACTAAAAGGTTTAAAATATTTTGAATGATAAGGGATATCAAATATTTTTGCAAATTCTGCAGCTCTTTTAGAATTTGTGTTGGAAACTATACATATTTTAAATCCTATTTTTTTTGCTTCCTTGATCCAATCAATAATTCTTGGACTAACTTCCTTCTTCCCCCAGGCTACTAAAGTGTTATCTAAATCTACAATAATACCTTTAATGTTTTTTATTTTTTTTAACTTCATTAAATCTATATTATAAACTGAATTAACATAAACTTTTGGTCTTAATATTTCAAACAATCGCTTTTCCTCTAAAAAAGTTAACCAAAGGTGCCAGGCACCTTTGGTTAACTTTTTCTATTTTTTATTCATTAGATGCTCCTGATAGGTTCTGGAAAATATATGCCTGCCATCTTCTCCTAATACAAAAAATAAATAATCTCCTTCTTCTGGTTCAAGGGCGGCTATGATTGAATCAAGGCCGGGATTGCAGATTGGACCAGGAGGAAGACCCTTGTAAAGATAAGTGTTGTAGGGAGAATCTATTTTTAAATCGTTTTCGTATAATTTTTCTTTCGGTTCTCCTAAAATATACTGAATAGTAGCACATGATTGTAATTTCATGCCAATTTTTAACCGATTATGGAAAACAGAAGATACTTTATTTTTTTCAGCGCTAAATTTAGCTTCCTTCTCGATAATTGAAGCTAAAATAATGATTTCATCCAGAGAAAATCCTATTTCTTCAGCTGCAGCTGTAAATTTATTTTCTATGGCTATTTGATTAAAATTGGATAACATTACATGGATCATCTTTTCTGCTCCGTATTTTTTAGGTACTTCGTAGGTGTCAGGGAATAGGTAACCTTCGGAAGTTTTTTCGCTATCTTTTACTAATTTTAAAAAAGCTTCTTTCTCTACGATCTCCTTTTTTTCCAGTATTTCTGCAATTTGAGTATAAGTAAAACCTTCTGGAATAGTTATTTTGTAGGTTATTACTTCTCCCTTTACTAATTTATCCAGTATTTGGAGCATATTCATTGAGGGGCTGAGGTTATATTCGCCATATTTTAAATGGTCTTCTAATTTCAATAATTTGGTTAAAATTCTGAATGTATAATTATTTTTTTTAATGATTTCATTTTTTTCTAATACATCCACAATCTCTTCGGCGTTAGTACCTGAGGGAATATTAACAACTTTTTGGGTAGCAGAATTTTCATCTAAAGGGAAATATATAGCGGTAATAAATAAAATAGCAATCAAAAAAAACAAAGAAAATATAAAAAATAGTTTATTAATAAAGTTCATTTTTTTATCTCTTTGTTCATCATCCTTCTATCCAAAAAAGATTGGAGAATTATCACTGCTGACATTTTATCAATAACTTTTTTTCTTTTTTTTCTGCTTCGGTCAGTTTCAATTAAAAATTTTTCAGCTTTGCTGGTGCTTAATCTTTCATCTTCTAACTCGACGGACAGCTGGAAAGATGATTTAAGTTTTTCTGCAAAGGATATAGCCTTTTGGGCCTGCTTACCCAAAGACCCGTTCATATTTTTGGGTAAACCTAAAATTATTTTTGTTACCCCGTATTTTTCGATAATCTCTTTTATATGGTTTAAATCTTCTATTTCGTTAATTGAATTAATGGTTGGCAGACCCTGAGCGGTAATTCCCAATTCGTCACTGATAGAAATTCCAATTCTTTTTTCGCCTAAATCTATTCCTAAAATTCTCAAAATACAATTCCTCGATTCACTAATTTACCGTTTTCCTCACGATATACGATATACTAAATAATTTCGTATACTTTTTCTAATGCCTGGGTTAGTTTATCTGCTTTTGACCCTCCGGCCTGAGCCATGGTTTTTTTGCCCCCGCCTTTTCCACCAACTAGAGGAGCAATATCCTTTATGATATTTCCTGCATCGTAACCTTTTTCTGCTAAATCATCGCTAACCATAGCCAATAATGCAACTTTGCCATTATCTAATTCTGTCCCCAATACTACAATGCCAGATTTAATCTTATCTTTAATTAAGTCTCCCCAATGCCTTAAGTCATTATCATCTTCTGCTTCAACTTTGAGTGATATAATATTTACTCCTTTAATTTCCTTCTTTTCAAATAGTAATTTATCAACTTCATAATGGGCTAACTTATTACGAATAATTTTAATTTTCTTTTTCATATGATTAGCTTCATCTATTATCTGATTAATCTTAACTAGTATTTCAGAAGGTACGGTTTGTAATTTGTCCGAAACTTCTTGGATAATACCTTCTTTTCCTTTAATATATTTTAAAGCTCTAACACCGGTTACTGCCTCAATCCTTCTTAAGCCGCTTCCTATACCCTCTTCATTCAATATTTTGAACAGACCGATGTTGGAAGTAGAATTTAGATGAGTCCCTCCGCATAATTCCAAGCTGAATTCTCCGATTTTTACCACTCTTACCTGTTCGCCATATTTTTCGCCAAAGAGGGCTATCGCTCCCATTTCTTTTGCTTTATCAAAAGTGCTAATCTTCGTTTCTACTTTTAACTCATCCAATATTTTTTCGTTTACTAAATTTTCTATTTTTTCCAACTCTTCCATAGTTAAAGGAGCAAAGTGGCTAAAATCGAAACGAAGATGATGGTTGTTTACTGCGGAGCCGGATTGCTTAACGTGGCCCCCCAATACATCCCGAAGTACTCCATGCAGAAGATGAGTAGCGGTATGATTCCGCTCAATTGCTTTCCTTTGTACTGAATCTACCCTGGCAAATACTTCTTCGCCAACTTTTATTTCCCCTCTACTTATTTCGGCAAAATGGGCAATTAGACCTTCGATAGGGACTTGGGTATCTAATATTTCTACTAATAGATCGTTTTTAGATGTGGAGGTTATAACTCCCTTATCTCCCACCTGACCGCCTTTTTCAGCATAAAATGGTGTCTTTTCCAAAAATATTTTACATTTATCTCCCGCTGTTGCTTTATCTACCAATTTATCTTCTTTGGTAATAGCAATTACCTTGCTTTTTGCTTCAAGAGAATCATATCCTATAAATTCTGTCTCTCCCCGTTCTTTTAAAGCTTCCAGAGAGGTTTTAATAGTAAGTGAACTACCTTTTGTACTAATTTTACTACTGGATGTACCACTCAACCTGTTTATTCGAGACCTTTCCCTCTGAATTTTCATTTCATTTTCAAAATCATCATCAGAAAATCCAAAGCCATTTTCTTCCAGGATATCCCTAGTCAACACCTTAGGGAATCCGTAGGTGTCATAAAGTTTAAAGGCTTCTTTTCCGCTAAGCTTGTCTTTATTTTTATGTTTTAATTCTTCCTTTAAATTATCTAATATTTGTATTCCAATATTCAAAGTTTCCTGGAATCTTTTTTCTTCGGCAAGGATTACCTGGCAGATACGATTTTCCGCTTCATAGGTTTCCGGATATACTTCTTTCATTAAACCTATTACTACCGGAGCTACTTCATATAAAAATGGTTGGTTATAGTTAATAACTTTTCCATAGCGAAAAGCTCTTCTTAATAGCATTCGAAGAACATAACCCCTGCCTTCATTGGAAGGTAGTATACCATCAGAAACCATAAAGACCAAAGCCCTTACATGATCAGCAATTACCTTTAGAGCTAAGTCCTTTTTCTGGTCTTCTTTATATTTTATACCTGCGTTCTGGGCAACAAATTCTATAATGGGTAAGAATAAATCTGTTTCAAAGTCTGTATCAACTTTCTGTAAAACAGAGGCGATCCTTTCTAAACCTAAACCGGTATCAATATTTTTTTTGGGTAAAGGAGTCAATGAACCGTCTTCCTCGCGATTGTATTGCATAAACACCAAATTCCATAATTCCAGATATCTTTCATCTACACCTACCCCTCCGCCTTCTTTTGATGCCTTCTCTTGGCCTAAATCTATATATATTTCGGAACAAGGTCCGCAAGGTCCAGTCGGACCTACTTTCCAAAAATTATCTTTTTCCCCCAATCTGACAATTCTTATTTCGGGAAGACCTATAAGATGGTGCCAGATATCATAGGATTCGTCATCATCTTTAAATATGGAGACCCATAATTTTTCTTCAGGAAATCCTATCACTTCAGTAAAAAATTCCCAGGCCCATTTAATGGCATCTTCTTTGAAATAATCGCCAAAAGAAAAGTTTCCTAACATTTCGAAAAAAGTATGGTGTCGGGCGGTCTTTCCTACATTTTCAATATCGTTTGTTCGAATGCATTTCTGGCTGGAGACAGCTCTTTTTAATGATGATTTTACCTGACCTAAAAATATTGGCTTAAAGGGGACCATTCCGGCAATGGTTAGTAAAATACTGGGATCTGAAGGTACGAGGGAAGCGCTCCGGGTTATTTTGTGTCCTTTGCTTTCGAAGAATTTTAAAAATTTTTCTCTGATTTCGCCACTAGACATGTATTTCATTAAAAACATTTCTCCTTCTTTTAGAATTACTTACCTATGTAGTCAGGAGTCAGAATATAAATTAGTATTTAGTATATAGTATTTAGCAAAGAAAATAAGAGAAGGATAAAATTCAAGTACAAGAACTAAAGTTAGAATAAATTCATATTTAAATCTCGTTAAGGAAATATAATTCAGAAAGAAGGAGATAGAATTCTGAATTCTGTCTCCTTCTTTCCTACTAAATACTAAATACTATATACTATCTATATACTATATACTATCTATATACTGTTTTTCTATCCTGCCACTCTTAGCACTTCTTCAATAGTAGTAATCCCTTGCAATGCTTTTTCCAGCCCGCTATCCTTTAGCGTTTTCATTCCTTTTTTAATAGCAGCATCTTTGATAATATTACTAGAAGCTTTCGAGATTATTAATTCCCTAATATCCTCATCCAAGACCATAAGTTCATATATAGAAGTTCTTCCATAATATCCTGTTTTTTTACACAAAGAACAGCCTGCTCCTCTATACAGTTTAACTTTACCATCATTGTTCGAGTTAGCCTTTAAATGTAGTCCGCTTATTACATCTTTTCCAGGCACATATTCCTCCTTGCAATTTTCGCATATAACTCTAACCAACCTTTGAGCTATTACCCCTATTACCGAAGATGAAATTAAAAATGTTTCAACATTCATGTCGATCAATCTGGTTACAGCACTGGGGGCATCATTCGTATGAAGAGTACTTAAAACCAAATGTCCGGTTAAAGCTGCTTGAACTGCAATTTGAGCAGTTTCAGCATCTCTTATTTCCCCGATCATGATAATATCCGGATCCTGTCTTAATATTGAGCGTAGTGTATTGGCAAAAGTTAAATTAATTTTCGGTTTTACTTGGATTTGATTTATTCTGTTTAATTTATATTCTACCGGGTCTTCAACAGTTATAATATTCTTATCCTTAGAATTTACTTCGTTTAAAGTGGCATATAAAGTAGTAGTTTTTCCGCTACCAGTAGGTCCGGTAAGTAAAATTATTCCATAAGATCTAAAAATTATCGATTTAAATTCTTCTAATTGCTCAGGGATGAACCCAAGTTGTTCTAATTTTATCAATCCTTTACTTTTATCCAATAATCTCATAACAACTTTCTCACCTAATACCGTAGGTATAGTAGAAACTCTTAAGTCAACTTCCCTGTTTCCAAATTTTACCTGGAAACGTCCATCCTGGGGAAGGCGTCTTTCAGCAATATCCATTTTGGATAATATTTTTACCCGGGATACAATCGCGGATTTTATGGTATTAGGTAAAGTTCTAATATCATGAAGCATTCCATCAATACGGAAACGAATTAAAAGCCCTTTTTCATTTGGTTCAATATGAATATCACTTGCCCTGTCCTTAACTCCTTGTACAATTAACATATTTACCAGCTGTATAATAGGGGCTTCCCTACTTATTGCTTCTAATTTTTTAGAATCTTCCTCGCCTTCATCTTCTTTAAATATTACTTCTGTTCCCAATTTTTCAATGATGTCATCATATTCACCCAATTCATAATAATTAGTAATAGCATTTAGAATATCTTCTTCAGGAGCCATCAATGATTTAATCTTTTTAACCTTGGTATGGTCTCTTACAAAATCTATAGCATAAACATCTAATGGGTTAGCCATAGCAATAACTAATTCACCATTATTTTTACTTATGGGGATTAATTTTAACCGTAAGGCAGTTTTTTCAGGTATAAGAGATATAACTTCCGGGTCTATTACATAATTAGATAGGTCTACATATTCTGTTTCGTAAACATATTGTAAAACCTCATATAGTTCTTCCCTGGTTATTACCCCTGTTTCAACGAATATTTCACCCAATCGTTTTTGATTACCGTTTATTTGCATTTCAAGGGCTTCTTTTAACTGTTTGGTGGTAATTAATCCCTTTTCAATTAAAATATCTCCGATTCTTTTGTTGGAAAAAGCTTTATCGGGCATTTCCATTTATATAACTCCCGCCGTATTATTAATTTATTTCTTTGTAAACAAGTCTCCAAATAAATCCTTAAACAATATTTTATCTACACTCTGTTTTTTATTATACTCTTTCATAAATCTTTTTTGTTCTTCTTTTTCAGCTCTTCTAATACTTAAACTTATCTTTTTCCTTTGGCTGTCTAATTTTATCACCAAAGCTGTCACTTCTTCTCCCACTGAAAGAACGCTCTTCGGATTATCTATTTTGTCGTGGGATATCTCTATTAAAGGGACTAAACCATCAATATTTTCTTCTAAGTTTACAAAGGCACCAAAATCGGTAAGATTTACTACCTTACCTTCCACTAAAGTTCCAACTGCATATTTCCTTTTAATATCTAACCAGGGGTCTGCTAATAATTTTTTTCTACTTAAAGTCAGCTGTGATTTTTCTTTATCTATTTTTATTACCTTAAAATCGTATTCCTGGTCTTTCTTTAATTTCTCACTCGGATGACTAATTCTGTCCCAATCTATTTCTGATACAGGAACAAATCCTTCTATTCCCTTGTCCAATTTAATAAATGCTCCAAAGTCTCGCACTCTTATTACCTTGCCTTTTGCAACAGAACCTATTTTATAAAATTTATCTATATCCTCCCAGGGGTTGGATAAAGTCCGTTTTCTGCTTAAAAATATTAAGTGGGCATCCTCATCAATTTTTATTACTTTTAGGGGGAGTACCATATATTTTTTAAGTACCGCAGAAGGTCTTTCTACATATTCCCAATCAATCTCAGATAAATGAATTACGCCGGATACTCCCGTTTCCAGTTCTACATTGGCTCCATAAGAAGTTACTTGAGTGATTTTCCCTTCCACGACCGAACCAATAGAATATTTTTTCTTAACATCCTCCCAGGGGTTAGATAATAATTGCTTTAAACCTAAAGATATTTTCTTTTTCTCGGGTT
>JBBRDV010000041.1:0-11970 GCA_038203565.1 Atribacterota bacterium | reverse complement strand
TTTTATAACCCAGATTGTAGCGGAACGAAACGAAAACGGAGTCATAGAATCTTTGCTTGCGGTCACCCGCGACATCACCGAGCGCAAGCAGATGGAGAGTGAACTTATCCATTCTGAAAGAATGGCGATAGCAGGCCAGTTAGCGGCAGGAATTGCGCATGAATTTAATAATCTCCTGAGTATTATAGGCGGTAATGCAGAATATGCGAAAGGTATAAGGAAGGAAACTGAGATAAAGAAATCCTTGGAGGTGATTCTTAAGAGCGTAAATAGGGGAGCTCTGGTTGTGAAAAAATTGCTTACCTTTACTAAAAGAATTGAACTTAAGAAAGAGTCAGCAGATTTGATAGAGGTAATTGAAGAAGTTCTTGGATTGGTTAACCGAGATCTGGAAAATAATTTAATTACAGTGGTAAGAAATTATTCAGATGTCCCAAAAACTTTAATAGATGTAGGTCAGATACAGCAGGTTTTTTTAAACCTGATTGTCAATGCAAAAAATGAAATGTCTAAAGGCGGGAAGTTTACCATAAAGGTGAAAAAGGAAGGGAAATTTATAGAAATCCAGTTCCATAATACCGGCAGGGCCATAAACAAAGAGGATTTATCTAAATTGTTTATCCCATTTTTTAGGACCAGCAGGCGGCAAAAAGAGGGAATTCCGGGTACAGGTCTGGGTTTGGCTGTTTCGTATGGAATCATAAAAGCGCATCATGGAGAAATAAAGGCGGAAAGTGTGAAAGGTAAAGGGACAACATTTACCATACTTTTTCCGGTAACGAAAAATGAAAATTGGGCGGAGGTTCTGCCGAAAGCAGTAGCAAAGGCAGTTAAAAATAATAAAAGAAAATTAAAACAGGCTGAGATTTTAATCGTAGATGATGAGGTTGAGGTAGGAAAATTGTTTAAAAAGGTTCTGGATAAAGAAGGTTATTCCGTAACTGTGGCAGACAGCGGAGGAAATGCGCTTAATTTGTGCAGAAAGAAAAATTTTGATTTAATATATTTGGATATAATTATGCCGGGGATGGACGGTATTGCTGTATTTAAAAAGATAAAAGAAATTTCTCTAAAAACAAAAATAGTATTTATTACTGGGAAACTTATTGAAGATAAAGTTGCAGGAATGTATCTTGAGGAAGGCGCCGCAGGTTTTTTGAGAAAACCGATACCCTTAAAAGACTTGGTTAGTTATACTCAAAACATACTGAAGGCCAAAAATTGAATAAAAATATACTTATTTTTTAAAATATCTATCAAATTTCTATCCTGTCTATCATATCTGAGCAGAAACAACCTTCCCCTGCCCCATATATATTAAAATAACTTGAGTTTTAAGCTGATTTTGTTATATACTTATCGGGTGACCATCCCTGAAAAAAGTTTTTAATTCAATTAGGATTTATTTATGACAGAAAAAGAAAAAAGCTTAATATTCACAGGCGAAGAAAAAATCAGAATTGACCTCTATTTAACTCAGAAAGAAATATATCCCTCCAGATCTCAGATTCGGAATTTAGTCATTCAAGGTCAAATCAGAGTAAATAGTACCCCGGTTAAACCGAGTTATATCTTGAAAAATGGGGATATGATAAATATAGCCCCGCCAGAACAAAAAGAATTACAGATTAAGGCAGAAGCCATTTCCTTAGATATAATCTACGAAGATGAATATTTAGTGGTAGTCAATAAACCGGCCGATATGATTGTTCACCCTGCAGGGAAAATTTGTTCCGGTACCCTGGTGAATGCCCTGCTTTATCATTGCCAGGGTTCCTTATCCGGGATAGGCGGAGTAATCAGGCCGGGCATTGTACACCGCCTGGACAAAGACACTTCCGGTCTGATAGTATCAGCAAAAAATGATTTTGCACATCTTGACCTCTCAAGACAGATAAAGGATCATCAGATAACCAAAAAATATCTTGCCTTAGTTCACGGTAATATGAAAGATGATTCCGGAATTATCGATGCACCTATCGGCAGGAGCCTGAAGAACAGGAAAAAAATGGCAGTTACCGAAGGAAAAAGCAGGGAAGCAATAACTCAATTCCAGGTGTTAAAAAGATTTTCCGGCTATACCCTGGTCGAAGCAACTCTTCGTACGGGCAGGACTCATCAGCTAAGAGTACATCTGGCTTTTATCGGCTATCCCATCGTTGGTGACCAGCTATACGGTCACAGAAAGCAGGAATTAAATATGAACAGGCAGGCTTTACATTCTCATATTTTAGGTTTTGTACACCCTTCATCTAAAAAATATATGGAATTTTCTGCCCCTTTACCCCAAGATATGCAGGAATTAATTGATTGCCTGGAAGGGGATAAAAAATAGAGCAGTAGAATTATTTTTGAGAAACCTTCTCCATGCTCCTGATTTCTTCCGCATCTATTTTTATCCAAAGACTCTTTTCTTGAGAATAAATAACCATTCCCGGCTTAGCGTTCTTAGGTTTTTTCACGTATTTTTTAAAAGTATAATCGACTAATACTTTATTATCTTTTTTAGCTTTACTAAAATAAGCGGCTAAATTTGCAGCCTGAATCAAGGTGACAAGCGGAAGAGATTGTTTACTCCCTTTATTTTTAATGATAATATGAGACCCCTGAATGTTTTTTGCATGAAGCCAGGTATCATTGCCGGAAGCCAATTTAAAGGTTAAAAAATCATTTTGCAAGTTACTTTTCCCTACATAGATTTCCCAGCCATCTTTAGAGATATATTTAGCCGTCGGCACCAGTTTATTCTTTACTTTTTTGGGCTTTTTAAGGGGAGGAGCAGCCTTCTTTGCCCATCCTAATTTGGTTAGGCTATTATAAATTTTGAGCAGATTGGGAAGAGAATTGATTTCTTGCTCATATGATTTCTGAAGCTCGGTCAGCTGGGCAAGATTATGCTCATGGCTCTTTAATTGCTCGAAAATTATCTGGAAACTATTTTTTGTTTTCCGGTATTTTTTAAAATATAACCGGGCATTTTCTAAAGGGGTTAATTTTTCCTTTAGCGGGATGGTTATATTTTCCTGTCGGGGAGAATAATAGTTGATGGCAGTAATTTCCCGGTCTCCTCTTTTAATGCTGGAAAGATTTGCTTTTATCAGTTCACCGCTTATTTTAAAGTTTTCACAATTTTTCACTTCCTCCAGTTTTTTTTGGTACCCGTTTATCTTATTATTTATTTTCAACGTATTTTTTCTGATTATCTGGTCTAACTTATTTTGTATAGATAGAATTTCCCATTCTTTTTCCAGCTCGGTAAATAAGGATTCCAGGCACGAATTCGCATTATTAAAAGTTCGCTTAGGGTATTTGGGAAACTGAACTGAATCGATTATAGACCAGGCTTTTATCTTTTTTGATAGGGGATCTAAAAAGAGGGCTGGCTCAAAATTATGATTTTTAATATTTGTTACCATTCTATGAAAAGAAGTCCAGAGCATTTCCAAATCCGCTTTGGACGTCTCAGATAGGTTTTTTTCCGGGGATAAGTTAGCCTGAAGAATCACCTCTTTAGCGCTCTGAGGGCTTAGGCCTATAAAACTGTCCTGTATCAGTTTCCGGAGGGACAAATCTTTATTTTCTGCGGACAGGGAACTAAAAATAGTAAAGAAGCCTTCACGGTTAATCTTTAAAGGGTCTATTTTGTTTTGCGAAGGAGGGGGAATATAGAGCTTTCCGGACATAATTTCCCGGTACCTGTTGATATTGGAATCTATTAGTTTCATAGCGGTTTCTATGGTTTTATCTTCTTTAAGAAGAATCATATTACCGTGTTTGCCCATAAATTCCACTACCAGTGTTTTGTTTTGTAATTTACCGAACTTCGGGTAGGGTCTGATAATAAAATGTAAAATACGGTCAAAATTAGGGTGTTCGATATCTAATATTTTCCCTCCTTTTAGTTGATTTTGCAGAAGAGTTAAAAAAGGAGAACGGATAGTCTTCTGTCTGTTTTCTAATTCGCTAAAGTAAATTTCAGGAAGCGAGGGGTCAAGGGAAATATGGATATAAAAGGTTTCGCTTTTTTTATTTAGATCCTTTGAGGGTAAAGGCTTATCTGGTTTTATTTCAATGATGATTTTATATTTTTTAGTTTGAATCAGGCTTATTATCTTTCCCTCTTTAAATTTATCCAGAAGTTCTTCTCTCATTGCTGCTAAGGTGATGCTATCCAGGGACATATTAATCTCCTTGTTAGTAAATTTAACTTTAATATAATCTATTATAGGGGTATAATCAAGAAAATAAGAAAAAATAACCTATGGTTAACTATATTCTCGATACTATATTTAAACGCAATACTAGAACGATAAATATTTGATAAAATTCTAATTTTTATATATAATGTATATAAAATGACAAGCCTGCTTATCTCTATCCAAAAGAATGCAAGCGGGCTTGAACAGAGTATAAGATCCACTAAGATTCTGGGCGTTCACTTTTCTAATCCTGTTCCGGTGATGCAGTTAGTTGAGTTAATCAGGGACTCAGAAACTTCTGACACAACTTTTAAAAGGAGAATATTAAAATTTGCATAGAAATATTAAATAAAACTTAAAAGCTAAAGAGCGATTCAAGTTTTTCTGCTTAATTCTGATAATTTTAAATTTAGTGATGATAAGAAGGAAATTAAAAATAATGATAATTGGTGTTCCCAAAGAAATTAAAAACAATGAAAACAGAGTAGCCATTACCCCCGCTGGAGTAAAAGCTTTCAGTCAGTCAGGACATCAAGTACTGGTCCAAAAATCAGCTGGTTTAGGTAGTGGAATTGAAGATAATGAATATATTAATGCAGGCGCTAGTATACTCGAGACAGCAAAAGAAGTTTTTAACCCAGCTGAAATGATTATGAAAGTAAAAGAACCTTTGACTTCTGAATATGATCTTTTGAAGCCTGGGCAGATTCTCTTCACTTACTTTCACTTTGCCTCTTCTTTAGAATTAACTCAAGCTATGATGAAGAGAAAAGTTATCTGTATTGCCTACGAAACCGTTCAAACTGAAGATGGTCATTTACCTTTGTTAGCACCTATGAGTGAAGTAGCTGGAAAAATGGCCGGTCATGTTGCTGCTTACTACCTGGCACTACCTTATGGTGGCAGAGGTGTACTAATGGGTGGAGTACCCGGAGTGGCGCCCGCCAAAGTAGTAGTACTTGGTGGAGGTACTGTGGGTACCTGTGCTGCAAAAGTAGCTGCTGGTATAGGAGCAAATGTTACTTTATTAGATATTAGTATCAATCGATTAAAATATTTAGCAGACGTTTTACCTAAAAACATAACTTTATTAATTTCTAATCAGCATAATATAGAAGAAGAAATAAAAGATGCAGATGCAGTAATTGGAGCAGTTTTAATTCCTGGAGCTGAAGCTCCAAAATTAATAACTAAGGAAATGCTAAAGATGATGAAGCCAAATTCCGTTATAGTAGATGTAGCCATCGACCAAGGAGGATGTATAGAAACAAGCAAGCCAACTTCTCATAGTGATCCTGTATTTAAATTACATAATGTACTACACTATTGTGTTACTAATATGCCTGGAGCTTTCGCCCGGACCTCCCACCTTTGCCCTAACTAATGCTACATTACCTTATAGTTTAGAAATTGCTAATAAGGGTTATAAAAAAGCAATAAAGGAAAACAAAGCTTTGGCAAAAGGATTAAATGCTATTGATGGTAAAATTACTTACGAACCAGTAGCTAAAGCCTTTAAACTAAAATATTCTTCTGTAGAAGAAGTAATTAACAACTTGTAAATTTGGCAAATTTAATAATTATAATAATTAAGATTAAATTAAAATAATAGTGGTTTATATTCTTATAAATATAAGATTTCGAGAGTTAAAGATATTTTAAAGTAGGGTTAAAATTAGGGAAATTTATCTCTACATACATAAGAAACAATAAAAAGTAAGGAAAATTGACTTCTAAAAATGCTTACTATGCAATAGTTTTCATAAATGGAAGCAATACTTAAAGGAGTGCCAAAATTCTTATCTAGCAAAGGCATTAGTATTTCTGAAAGGCACTGACAAAAAGTCAAAGGAGGTGGGGCTTAAATTATTTTTATAGCTAGAGGAAATATTACTTTTGTAGAAAATTTACGGAAACATTAAATTATGGTAATTTATTAAAATTTTAACGGAGGTCGAAATGAGAAAATATATATTTTTTTTTGATAAATGTAAATTGGCAGTAGGCTTGCTTATAATTGTATTGTTAATGGTATTTATTTTGCCAGCATCAGCAGCAGAAACTAAAGTAGAATATGAATGGCGTTTTGGAGTTCCCTGGTCAAGAGAATTACAAAATGAGTCAATGCAATTATTTTGTGAGCTAGTTAAACTTTACTCGGATGGAAAAATGGAAATAAAATTATACCCGAACGCAGCACTTGGTACCCATGATGAAATATTTCATGGTGTACAAGAAGGGAGTATTGAGATAGGAATTTTCTCACCGTATGTTAACCTCGTACCCGGTGGAATGCTTAATTGGATGCCTTGGACAATTGAGAATTACGACCAATCTGCAGTAGCTTTTAATTCTCCGGATGGCATACTATTTAAAGTGATGTCTAAAGCCTGGGAAGAAGTCGGTTGCCATTTCCTTTTTGTCGGGTTAGAAGGTCCTTATGGATTGGCTAACAATGAAAGACCATTAAAAACCCCTGATGATTTTAAGAATCTGAAAATGAGAGTGTCTTCATCTCTTGGTTTTGTTAAAGCTTTACAAAACATGGGAGCAGGAACAGGGATGACAGTGGCTACTATTCCCTGGGCAGATCTTTATAATGCCCTAGAAAGAGGAGTAGTAGACGGATGTTGGAGCTTATGGTCTTCTATGGTAGAAGAAAGACATTTTGAAGTGTTGAAATATTATACCGGACTTGGATGGGCATGGGGAACTAATAATATTGTTATAAATAAGGAAAAATGGGATAAATTGCCCTCTGATATTCAAGAAGCTTTAATTAAAGCCGGTAAAGTTGCAGAAATACGCGAGTATGAAGTTCACCGTCGTGCAGATACAGACTTCAAAAAAATTATAGCCGATGGTGGCGTTGAAATATACTATCCTACCCCTGAAGAAAGAGAATTGTTTAGGAAAAAAGCTAATATGTCGGCAATATGGGAAGAACTATGTAAACCATGGCTTGAAAAAAATTATCCCGGTGAAAATATGACTCAAAAAGTAATCGATGAATTGGAAAAAATCCATAATGCGTATTAAGCTAATCGTATTTAAATAATTAAGTTTTAATTAAAGTTTAATTGCAAGATATTTTGTTATAAGCTCCCATTTATTTTAAATGGGAGCTTATAATGAATTTATAGAGGTAAAGAAAAATATGAAATATATTAATATTTTTATAAAAAAAATGTTAAAAATAATTGATATTGTAGAAAATATTATATGTGCAACCGGATTATGGTTAACAAGTATCCTTATTTTTTGTAGTATTATTAATCGATATTTTTTACATTTTCCGATAATGTGGTTTGATGATTTGGCATTATATTGTTTTATTTTTTTTATGCTCATTACTTCTTCTTTAACTACCCGGGAAAGAGGACATACTTCAATTGATATATTTCGTCAAAAAATTTTCGAAGGAAAGCCAAGAGCTGATAATATTTATTCTATTTTTCTGAATATTGTATCAATTGTTATCGTAGCAATTTTTTTACCCGTAACCTGGAAGTTTATGTTGCGAGCAATAAAATATCCTGAATATGGCACGCTTGTTAGGTGGTTTAATACAAGTTGGTTAATGTCTACTCTATTTATCACCATGATATTAATATTAATACACTTATTTACTTTATTAGTAAAAGATATTGATAAATTAAAAAAAGTGAATATTAAATACGGGGGAGGTAAAAAATAATAATGGGAATTGGAATATTTATTGGGCTTTTAGTTTTCTTTTTAGGCATTATAATAGGACTTCCTCTGTGCTGGGTTTTTCTTGCCAGTTCAGTTACCAGTTTAACCCTTTCAAATAGTTCTTTATCATTTATGGCAGGTACTTATTATCATGCTTTAGATAGTTATATTCTTATGGCAATTGCTTTCTTTATTTTAGCAGGTAGCTTAATGTCTTCAGCTGGACTTGCCGAAAAACTTGTTCTTTTGGCCCATGTTATCGTAGGAAATGTTAAAGGAGGAATGATAGCAGTCGGTATAGTTGCAACCTTATTCTTAGGTGCTTTAACGGGTTCCTCTGTTCCTTGTATATCTGCTTTAATCCCTTTATTGGTTGGTCCTTTGGAAAAATATGGATATGAACGAAGATATACTACTGCTGTTTTATGTTCTTCCAGTTTTTTAGGCTATTTAATTCCTCCTAGTGTGCCAGTATTAATTTACTGTCTTATCGCTCATCAATCAGTTGCTGCAGTATTTTTATCAACTATTATTCCCGGACTTTTACTTGCAGGAGGTTATATGATACTTAATTATTTTATTGTTGATAAATACATGCATCCTACCAAGGAAAAAATTCATGATTTAACAAGGGAAGAGAAGGTTAAAGCCGTATGGGGTGCATTACCGGCATTAGGTTGTCCCGTTGTTGTATTGGTAGGAATCTACGGAGGAATATGTACACCCAATGAAGCCGGTGCCCTTGCAGTAGTTTATACTCTATTTATCGGTTTATGGGTGTATCGGAAATTAGACAGGAAAAACATATGGTTAGAAACACGTAGTGCTCTCATTTCGCTGGGGATGGTTTTCGTATTGATTGCGTTTGGGACAGTTTTTGCAAGAGTGCTTACCCGAGAAGGAGTAGCCCAATTAATGGCTACATCAGTTATAGGGCTGTTTCAGAATAAACTTTTAATATTGTTAATGATAAATGTTCTTTTACTTGTTCTGGGAATGTTTATTGATGGTATCCCAATCTTAATTGTAGTTGTACCGTTGATTTTACCCCTTATTACGGATATTAATATGAATCTTGTTCATCTGGGGGCAGTTATTGTAGTAAATATTGGTATAGGAGTAATTACACCGCCATATGCAATTTCAATTTTTGTAGGTTCTCGTTTATCCGGTGTATCCTATGATCAATTAGTAAAACCCATGCTATTGTTCTTGTTTGCCGTGGCATTACCAGTTTTATTTCTTACGACCTATCTTCCTGCTCTATCATGCTGGCTGCCAACTCTCATATTGGGTTCTAAAGTAGTCGGTTCGTGGTAATATCCAGGTTTAATAGGATACAATTCTATTTTGATATTAAAGCCCTAAACAGAGTCAATTTTTATATCCATATGCGACCAGGACTATTAAAAATAATATAGAAATTTAAACGATAGATTAACATCAATAGGAGGATAGAATATGAGTAATCGTTTTGATATAGTCATTAAAGGAGGAGAAATATTTAATGGAACAGATGACCGACCATTTAAGTCTGATATTGGAATCAGTGAAGGAAAAATCATTAGAATTGGTGAAATTAACGAAAAGGGAAATAAAACTATAGATGCGAAGGGATTAGTTGTTTCTCCCGGTTTTATTGATATGCACAATCATTCCGACCATGCAATATTGGCATTCCCAAATGCTGAATGCTACATAATGCAAGGTGTCACCACATCTTTGGTCGGTAATTGCGGTTTATCGATGGCGCCCATTAGTTCCGATAATTTGGAACTTACTAAAACTTATCTTTCTCCCTTTTTGCGTAATGATTTTGATTACAAATGGGATTGGATAACATCTAAGGAATATTTCGAAAAAATAAAAAAAAATAATACGGCCATTAATCTGGCTCCCTTGGTCGGTCAAGGGACTTTACGGATAGCTGTAAAAGGATTTGAAATGACCAGGGCTTCAAAAGAAGAGATGGATATAATGAAAACCATTTTAAAACAGGAGTTGGAAGAAGGAGCATTTGGATTATCAACGGGGTTAGTGTATCCTCCGGGCAGTTATTCCACCACCGAAGAGCTTATTGAATTGACAGCTGTTTTAAAAAAATTTAATGCATTATATACTACTCATCTAAGAAATGAAAGTGATGAATTACTGGAATCCGTAGAAGAAGCTATAAAAATTGGAGAGGAAAATGGTATTTCGGTAGAGATTTCCCATCATAAAGCTATTGGTAAGGCTAACTGGGGGAAAGTAAAAGATAGTTTAAAAATGTTGGAAAGCGCCAGGCAAAGAGGAGTAGATATCAATTGTGATGTTTATCCTTATACAGCTGCCATGACCACTGTCAGCTCATTATTGCCCCCATGGACTTTGGAAGGTGGTGTAAAGAAGATGCTTACACGGTTAAACAACCAGGAAGAGAGATTGAAAATTGAAAAAGACATTACAGAAGGAAGAATGAAAGGGGAAAATTGGATTAAAGGAATTGGATGGGAAAATATTATGGTAGCTGAATGTCCCTTAGATAAAGATGCTGAAGGAAAATCCCTGGAAACCATATTTAAAGAGAGGAATCAATTCCATCAACCCTTTAAAGCGCTTTTTGATTGGCTCATTAAAATTAAAGGGGAAGCGACCATGGTCTTTTTCTGTATGGATGAAGAAGATGTGAAAACAGTCATTTCCAGTCCCCTATCAACAATTATCTCCGATTCATGGGTGATTGCTCCTAGTGGCGGAGGAAAGCCACACCCCAGAGGATATGGCTCTTTTTCCCGGGTACTTGGTAAATATGTTAGAGAAGAGAAAACCTTAACCCTGGAAGAGGCAATAAAAAAAATGACCTCTTTACCTGCAAATAAGATTGGATTAAAAGATAGAGGGATACTTAAGGAAGGATATTGGGCCGATATTACGATTTTTAATAAGGATGAGATAAAGGATAAGGCAACATTTGATAATCCACACCAATATTCGGAAGGTATTTATTATGTGATTGTTAATGGACAATTAGCTGTTGATAATGGGAAAATTACCGGATTAAAACCTGGGGAAATTCTAAAAAGACAAAGTATCGAAGGGAAATAATTATTGATTAAAAGAAGGAAACTATGTATGATGTTTTAATAAAAAATGGAAAAATAATTAGCGGATTAGGCAATCCATGGTATTACGGTGATATTGCCATTGAAAATAATAAGATTATTAAAATAAGTCGTTTTACAAAAGAAATGGCTGCTACGAAAATTATTGATGCAAAAGGTCTTTATGTTGCTCCCGGTTTTATAGACGGTCACAGCCATTCTGATTTATTTATACTGACAGATCCTTTGGCACAACAGAAAATCATGCAAGGAATAACAACCGAAAATGTTGGAATGGATGGAATGTCTGTTGCACCGATAGATGAGATGAATATTGCAACCTGGAAAAAACATCTTTCGGGATTAGACGGTAACCCGGAAATAGAATGGAATTGGCGAAGTTTTTCGGATTATTTAAATGTGATTGCTCAAGCTAAACCGTCGGATAATATAACTTCTTATGTTGGTTTAGGTACCATACGCTTAAAAGTCCTTGGGATGACTGATAGAGAGGCAAATGATGATGAAATAAATGAAATGAAGAAAATTATTATTCAATCCATGGAAGCCGGAGCAAGAGGACTTTCGGCCGGTTTAGTTTATCCCCCGGGGTCATACCAAACTTCAAGTGAAATCATTGAACTGGCTAAAACGATTAAAGAGTACAATGGAATATTTAACGTTCACATTCGGAATGAATCAAATCATATTATCCCTTCAATCAAAGAAATTATTGAAATTAGTAAAAAGTCAGAAATTCCTGTTATTGTCACTCATTTTAAGGTCATGGGAAGAGGAAATTGGGGTTTGTCTGAAGAGGCAATTAATTTGATAGATGATTCCCGTCAAGAGGGAGTAGATATAACATTCGAACAATATCCTTATACTGCTTGCAGCACCATGCTTCATGCAGTTATTCCACCCTGGTATCATGCTTATGGTTCTGAAAAACTTATTCAGAGTCTTATTGAAGATAAAGAATTTATTAAAAA
>JBBRDV010000040.1:0-12370 GCA_038203565.1 Atribacterota bacterium | reverse complement strand
TATTTGGTGCAGTAAGCCCGATAAACTCCTCTTTTCTTCCCGGAGGAGCCTCATGCAAAAAGGTTTTAAAAGCAACAATACCAGATTTAGCACAAGGAATAATATCCTCCAGACAGTCCGTTCCTGCCGCACCAAAAAATGCAATATCGACTACCGCCTCCTTTTTAGCTACATTCATTCTTCTTTCTACTATTTCCGGAGAATGGGGTGGAGGAGTAGAAATGGGCATTTCAATTACTGTAGTAACCCCGCCTAAAGCAGCATCTTTTGTGCCGCTTTCAAAAGTCTCTCTTTCATCATGTCCAGGAGCTCGAATATGCACATGGGGATCTATTGTGCCTGGTAAAACAATTTTACCTTGTGCATCAATGACTTTTTCTGCGGTTAGTTTTTCTTTGCTTATGGTGGAAATTATTCCATCCTTTACCCCAATACAACAATCCGTCAGTCTGCCATCTATAAATATCTTGTCTGATTTAATTACAAGATCAAAATTTTTCATAACTTATCCTCCGGGTGGTTTTTTCCTAATCTCTTGCTAATAGATTCTATTCTAATTAACAATATATTACACGATAAAAAACATAAATATTAGGATAATATCAAGTATGAAATATTTTTATTTGAAATTTAAGTAAAATAATTAAGTTTATTATAAATATTTACCCACTTTGCTTGTTGATGCTCCGTATCTAATAAGTGATTCCATTAACATCAATGCACTAACTACTCCATCAATCACCGGAACACCGACTATTTTTTCAATTTCTTTATCAAGTCCAGCCATCCCTGCGCACCCCAGAATAAGAACTTCTGCTCTATCCTCTTTTACTGCCTTTTCTCCTTCTTGAATAAGCTTTTCTCTTTTCTCTTTATAATGAGCAACTACTCCCAATCCGGTAGCTCGAATAGATGCACACCTATTCTCAAGACCATATTTTTTTACTAAATCTTCCTTTTGAGGAATTTTTTTTCTTTTTAAAGAAAGTATACTAAATTTATGCCCCAAAGGCAAAGCAAAAAGCATGGAAGCTTCTCCGATACCTATTACTGGTTTATCAGTTAATTCTCTAAGCAAGTCCACTCCTATATCACTATGGCAGGCAATAATAAACCCATCATACTTCTCTTTCCATCCTTTAAATCTTTCTAATAAATATTTTTCAGAAATGGCTGCATCGTGATAACTTTCTATGCCTGAAGGAGCTTCTTTAATTAATTTAATTTCTACTTCTGTACCTGGCAAAGCGTACTCTTTGCAAATTTTTTCAATACCCTCGGTTACCTCAGATGAGCTATTAGGATTTATACACAATATTTTCAAAATAAACCTCCTGTGAAGAAATATACTATTAATTATTTATCGATTAACTTACCCTGTTTTTCTATCTTTTCCGCAATATCTATTAATCCGAGATTTTCTAAACCTGTCCTGGTCTGCATCCCGGTTTTTTTATCCCATCCCCAAAGCTCATAAAATTCATCAAGCATTTTATTGTATTTATTTTCCTCTATTTTATAACCTTTATAAGGTCCGGATTTTACTTCCTCCTCTTGAAATCTCTTCGGAGGAAGATCATCTTTGCGAGACATACCAGTGTGCAAGGTATTAAATGCTTTTTCAAGATTTCTGCCTATAACTGCATAATGGTTCATCAAGTCTTCTTCAGTCAAATCAAGACCCATTCCAGCGTTAATAAGCTCTGTAAAATCTGCTATGGTAAGAAAATTGGCTCCAGACCAGGTCCCTACATAATTACAGATGCCCAGGTTATCTTCTAATTCTTTAGTCTTCCCCTGCCATACCACACCCTTGGCCTGATTTTGGTAATCAGTTACACCAAAATTACCCGGTCTCGGTTTAGGACCATATTTATTGCTTCCCATAGTTGCCCCTCTTAAATGCCTCCCCGCTACGGGTGAGGTAGATACAGCCAACGCCCAGCCCTTGGGAATACGAAAAGGCTCAATTGAAGGCTGTCCTTTTACTTGAATAAGATAATATTCTGAATTCTGACCGATTTTTTTCGCCACTTCTGCCATGCCATCAGCCAAAAAATCCCCAAACCCTTCTCGGTAAGCAAGCTTTTTAATTAGTTTATTTAAGGCATCACCATTGCCCCAGGTTAATTCTAAACCATCGGTATCTTTCTGATTAATCATTCCTTTTTCATATAATTCAAAAATCCAGGATAATCCAGCGGCCACATAATCACCATCTAATCCTAGCTCATTGGTAAGCAACCAGGACTCTACCACAGATTCAGGATCTGAAATATTAAAGCGGCAGGCATGCCCCATAATGGTATTAATCCAAAAACCCTCACCTTTATTACCTTTATATTTTCCTTTATTTATTTCCATATATGGCATGCATCCCGTAGGACAAGAATAACAGGCACGTACTCCTTTTTGCAGGTTAGGGACACCTGTTTTAAAATTCATTAATCTGATTCTATTTACCTTCTCCCATTGATCATCTTGTCCATTTTTAACCACAATATTCGTATTCCATCCTTCCCATTCAGGATCGGAATAAAGATTCAATGGGGCTTTATGCATCATTTTTGTATTAGGCTCATTCTTGCACTGCCGATAGCATTTCTCTACTGCTTTCATAAATCTTTCTGGTTCAGCAACTTCAATTTTTCCATGTCCTCTAACTACAATAGCTTTAAGTCTTTTATCTCCCATGACACAACCTACTCCTGAACCGCCAGCAGCTCTCGCGGTATCTATAATTATTGCTGAACCTCTAACCCGATTTTCTCCCGCTGGTCCGATGGAGGCAATTTTTATGTCATTATCTCCAAGTTTTTGCTGTAATATTTTTTCTGTTTCAAAAATAGTTTTACCCCATATAAAATTAGCTTCTCTAATCTCAATATGGTTGTCATTTATATATAAATAAACTGCTTTTTCCGATTTACCGATAATAATTATATTATCGTATCCAGCATATTTTAATTCTGCCCCCCAGAAACCTCCCACATTAGCTGAACCTTTCCCCCCGCTAAATACATTTATAGTAGAAACATCTACTCTGCAGGCACCGGGAGCCATTGTACCCACAAGAGACCCTACCCCAAAACAAAGAAGATTTTCCGGATCATACCATTTTACCTGTGGAGCTATCTCATTGATCATAATAAGAGAATTAATCCCTCTGCCACCCAATGTTTTCTTTGCGTATTTTTCCGTATCTTCAGCCCATATCTTTTTATTGGATAAATCTACCCGTAAAATTTTACCCGCAAGACAACCTTTGATATCTCTTCTTTCAATCATATTCTTTTACCTCTTTTACTAATTGAAGTGCTCCATAAATACAGTATTTGACGCATAAAGGCTCTTTTTCATTGATACATTGATCACAGGAAGCATTCTTGAACCATTTTATGGTGCCATCTTGAGGATTGCGAGAAACGATGATACTGCTTCGTTCAGGCCAGAAGGTATTAGTATGGTGAAAGGAACAGATTAATTGACAGGTTTTGCAGGCGTAACATAAATTATCATTCCTAATAATCTTCATAATATTCCCTTTTATAATAAAATAACAGCTTAATATATTATAATATTAATATTGCTAATAATAAATTATAATTCCATATATCATCTTCATATCCGTTGATATTTTTTAAAGTGAAATAGGGGTTGTAAATTTATTACAACCCCTATTTCACATGATTGTATATTATCTATCCTTCCATTCCGGAGCTGGATAAATTGGAGCATTTTCCTGAGAAGATTCAGGATATACAATGACATACTTACCATTCTGGACTTGTATTATAGGATGCGGCCATTTAATATTTTGTCCTTTTTCATTAAAGGCAATTGCCGGCCAAGTGGTTAACTCTACATCTAAACTTGAAAGAGCTTCTCGCACTTTATCGGTTTCTATAGAATCTGCTTTCTCTATAGCTAATTGCAGTAAGGTTCCTGCAGCACTGGCACTGGATACATGGTATTCTGGCATATAATCTTTTCCAAATTTATCCTTACATGCTTGTACGTAATCTGCGGTAGTTCCGAATACTTTATCACTAAGCTTCATACCCGGAAGCCACCATTCACCTTCAAAAACATATTCAGCATCAGCACCCAATTCTTGTACAAAACTGGGAATCATTACTCCTACTGCGAAAGCATAAATTTTCGGATTAATATTTAATTCCTTACATTGCCTAATGACCATCAAGCTATCTGCTGTATAACCAGCATCTATTAAAATATCAGGATTCAAATTTTTAACTTTGGTAAGTAAAGCAGATAGATCGGTCGCACCCGCAGGGTATTTTTCAAAAAGAACGACGTCAAATCCCAATTCTGCAAATTTATCTCTAGCTCCCTCAGCACAGCTTAATGGGAACAGATCATTGGCTGCAATAATAGCTACTGTTTTTGGTTTGGGGATTAAATTTTCTGCCATATAAGCAATAGGTACCATTAACATTGGAGCTGGCGGAAGAATGGAAAATACGTTTTTATATCCTCTTTCATACACGTTAGTAGCATTTGCTTCCGGAGCTATAGTAATTATATTGTATTTTTCTGCGATAGCAGTAGTGGCAAAGGTAATAGCACTAGAGAATGGACCAAATAGAAAATCTACTTTATTCTGAGTTATCAACATTTCAGTAAGTTTTGCACCTCTCACTGGAGTACTTTCATCATCATAATAAACCATCTTTACTTTATAATTTATCCCTCCGGCAGTGATACCTCCATGACTATTGACCCAATCTTCCCATACCTCATATCCATCCTTAACCAATCTTCCCTCATAAGCTATTTTACCAGTTAAAGAAACTGCGACCCCAATTTTTATTATATTTTCCTGAGCAGACACTATTCCGGTTAAGCCAAGCAATAAAATACTGATTAACATGACAATAATTATTACTTTTTTCACTTTTTTATCCTCCATTTTATTTGATTAGACAAATTTTTAATTAGCTTTCTATTCCTCTATACTTCCTTATTTTTTTCATCTACCACCCTCTTTTTCTTTTTTTTATTTCACCTGCAAGAATCACTTTTCCAAGTATTCGAACTGTATTTAATTATTAGGCTACTCCTAAATAAGCGGCTTTTATATGTTCATTCTTAGCTAACTTATCAGCCTTATCATGAATAGATACCACTCCTGCCTCTAACACATACCCTCTATCTGCTATATCTAAAGCAACTTTTACATCTTGTTCAACCAATAATATGCCAATCCCTCTTTCCTTCCTTAATTTAGCTATTATATCGATTAAATCATCTACCACCACCGGAGCCAATCCTAAAGAAAGTTCATCGATGATAAGTAAGGTGGGATGGGACATTAAAGCTCTTCCTATAGCACACATCTGCTGTTCGCCTCCGGATAAATTCCCGGCAAGTTTTCTGCTATATCCTTTTAACGGTTTAAAGAGGGCATAGACAAAATCTAAATCTTCTTTTACACTTTGATTATACTTTCTTTGAAAAGCACCCATCAAAAGATTGTCTTCTACGGTTAATCCAAAAAATAAATGTCTTCCCTCGGGAGCAAAACCGAGTCCCATTTTTATTCTTTCTGGAGAAGCCATTTTAGTGATATTGTTTCCTGAATAAAATATTTCACCTTTAGTAGAGGGAATCATTCCTACAATACTCTTTAATAGCGTACTCTTCCCCGCTCCATTTGCCCCGATTACACACACCACCTCTTTTTGTTTTACTTCCAAGCTTATACCCCACAGAACTTGAATTCCACCATAACCTGCATCAAGATTGGAAACTTTCAATAATAGATTATCCTTCATTGTTTACCTCCTTAGTATACCTTTTCCCCAAATAAGCTTCAATAACTGCTGAATTATTTACTACTTCTTGAGGGGTGCCTTCTACTATCTTTCTGCCGTGATGTAAAACTACAATTCTATCTGAAATTCCCATTACCGCTTTCATAATATGTTCAATATATACTATAGTTAATTCTTTTTCTCTCCTGACTCTTTTTACTAAAATACTTGCTTCTTCCACTTCTGCCGGGTTCAAACCGGCCATAACTTCATCTAAAAATAATACTTCAGGTTCCATAGCTAAAACTCGAGCAAATTCCATTTTTTTTAGATCAGGTAAAGTGATATCACTTACTGAAGAATCTTTTTTGCTCTCCAAGCCTACTAATTTTATTATTTCTCTGGCTCTTTTAGATGCATTTTTCATATCAGTATTTCTCTTATCTCTCCCAAAAAGAGAACCGACTAATACATTTTCCTCTACCGTCATTCCTATTAAAGGTTTCACTACTTGAAAGGTACGGGTTAATCCATTCCGGGCTATCTGATAAGGTTTTAAATTACTTATGTCTAAATCTTTAAAAATTACTTTACCCGCCGTTTTAGGGGAAGCACCGGTAACAAGATTAGTAAGGGTGGTCTTCCCAGCACCATTAGGACCAATTAATCCCACTATTTCACCCTTTTTTACTTCAAAGCTAACCTCATCTACTGCCTTTAAAGCTCCAAAATGTTTACTTAAAGTCTTTATTTTTAAGATTATATTATTTTCTCCCACCTTATACACTCACCTTCTTTCTTAGTCTTAATTCTCTTTTTTTTACAAAATCAGCAATAGTACCAGTAATTCCTTTGGGAACAAAGAATACAATAATAATAATAGTAATTCCCAACACAGCAAGATGATATTCAAGAAAACTACTCCAAACCACCTCGGAAAACAGTTCAATTACAAATGCACCAATTATGGGGCCTAAAATACTGCCCGCTCCTCCAATAAGCATAATAACAATAGTATTTACTGCGATCATGACATCAAACACTTCTTCAGGACCAATAAAAGACATCCAATAGGCATAAAGAGCACCCGCTATGCTGGTAAATAAAGCACTTATTGCCCAGGCTGTTACTTTATGATAAGTAGTATTAATTCCCATAGAATTTGCTGCCTCTTCATTAGCCTTTATACTTCGTATTCCAAAACCAAATTTTGATTTGATTACCAAATATATGGTTAGAGTAGTAATTACCATCAAAGCCAACATAGCCAAATAGAAGTAATTATAGGTTATTTCTGGTGACTTATCAATAATGGGTAAGGTAGTTCCCATAGCTCCACCGGTTATCTCAGTAGCATTTTGCACTACTGATAAAAGTGCTCCACTTATACCAATAGTAGCAATAGCAAAATAATGACCCCGAAGTCTAAGCACCGGGAGTCCAAATATAATACTAAACAAGATTGCAGTAATAGCAGCTAAAGGAACAACGACTAAAAAAGGCAGCCCCTTACTCATACCGATGGCAGTAACATAAGCTCCTATCCCAAAAAACATGGCATTACCAAAAGGAAGATAACCCATATAACCGGACATAAGATTAATTCCTTGAGAAATTACCGCATACATAAAGATAGTAGTAATGACTCTAACCCAATAACCTGATATAAAGCGCGGCAAAAAGATAAATAAAATTATTCCTATTATTAATAGGAAAATATTTACTTTTTTATTATTTAACACCAACTTCGCTCCTCCTCTCTCAAATAATTCCTAAATTAACCAAAAAACTTTTTCCCCATAAGTCCATAAGGTCTCCAAAGCAATACACTTACCATAATGACCATACCGATGGCCTCTTGCCACTCTGAACCAAGAAATACTGCTCCCGCAGTTTCTGCAATCCCTAAAAGCAAACCTCCGGCAGCTGCGCCCCAGATATTTCCTAAACCCCCAAGTATGGCAATAATAAATACCTTTCCTACAATGGGACCTAAAAGGTGAGGAGAAAAACTATAGATGCTCGCCCAAAGCGAACCGGTTAATCCTGCTAAAGCGGTTCCCAAAGCAAAATTAATTAGATACATTTTTTCCACATCCATCCCTACTGCCTGTGCACCTTCTTTATCTAAAGCTACCGCTTGAATTCCTTTTCCGATTTTCGTTTTCATCATAAAAAGATAGGTTAAATAAATTAATACTGCAGCTACCAAAAAAGCTAAAAATTTTATTAAAGGAATATAGGCATCACCAAATTGAAAATTACTGCCAGCATAAGTAAGGCGTATAGTACGATAGTCAGCAGACCACACTTTCAATATAATATTTTCTACTATTAATCTAACAGCAAAAGTTAAAATAATGGTAAAAACAATTCCACCTTTCAGAAAGGGTTGTAAAAGTGTGCGATATATTGCTGCTCCTATTACAAAAAGAATGGCGCCAGATATTATCATACTAATAAAAGGGTCTAGGTGAAATAAATTAAAAAATTCCAGGGAAATATAAGAACCTAAAATAACCATTGCTCCATAGGATAAATTAATAATCCCGCTAATACCCCATTGTAAGGAAAAACCTATACCCATCAAGGCATACAATCCTCCCAGCAGGATTGCGTTTATTAACATCTGTAAGCTCATACAAATATTTCTCCTTTCTCCTTTTTAAAATTTGTAATCTATGATTTATAAATCAAATAAAAAACAAAGATGTTTAACTTTGATAAAATCAAAATATATTTAAAATAAAATATTAATTTTTCACCAAGCCACTTATATCTTGAATAGAATTATATTTCTTTTTAATTAGATATTTTTCAATCCCTTCAATCACCTCTAACATTACATAGGGATTAAAAAAATTAGCCGAGCCAATTTGTACCGCACTCGCTCCGGCAAGAAGCATTTCAATGGCATTTTCAGCACAATAAACCCCTCCCACCCCAATAATCGGTATGTCAACGGATTGGGCAATCTCCCAGATCATTCTAACTATGATAGGTCTTATCGCTGGGCCAGACAATCCTCCCATAGTGTTTCCTAATCGAAAGACTTGCTTGTCAACATCTATGGCCATGCCCATTAAAGTATTAGCAACAGTTATTATCTGTGCTCCCGCATTTTTTGCAGTTAAAGCCATTTCTTTTATATCGGAAACATTTGGTGATAATTTAGCAATAATGGGTTTTGAAGTGTTTTTCCTTATATTAAAGATTAATTCGTATAATTTATCTTGGTTAACACCAAAAGGAATGCCATTATTTAAATTTGGGCAAGAAAGATTTATTTCTAATGCCGAAATCTCTTCAATGTTATTAAGATATCCGGCTAAATTACAAAAATCCTCAATAGAATTTCCCATCAGGCTAACAATGATAATGTTATTTGCTTTTTTTAATAGAGGTAATTCTTCTTTTATAAAATATTCTACACCTTTAGAAGGCACACCGACTGCATTTAATAATCCGCAATCAGTTTCACAAATCCTCGGCCCGGGATTTCCTTCTCTTTCTTGGAAAGCAATACTCTTGGGAAGTATTGCTCCTAATCTATTAAGCTCTTTTTCGTTTAATAAAGTACATCTTATATCAAAAGTGCCTGAGGCAGGCATAACTGGATTTTTTAAATGTAAAGGACCCAAATCAACCTCTAAGCTCACTTCTTTAGTCATCAAAAATCACCTCTTCCACTGGAAAAACAGGTCCTTCCTTACAAACTCTTTTATATCCATCTTTGGTTTTATGAACACAACCTTTACAAGCACCTATACCGCAAGCCATATGTTCCTCTAAGCTTACAAAGGCTAAAAAATTATATTTTCTTTGTAAATTTCTTATATGTTTAGTAAGTCTTTTTGATCCACAAACGTAAACCACATCAATGACTTCTTCTTTTAAAACATTCTCCAGAAAATTAGTGACTATCCCTTTCGCTCCTTTAGAACCATCATCAGTAGTATAAAATACTTTTTCAGAAATAGAATTAATCTCATTACTACATAAAAGTAAACTACCTGTCTGGGCAGACAGGAAAGCATAAATTGCAATTCCTCTTTTCTTGCTTTCTAATATTAAGGGCATCAAGGTAGCAATTCCTATACCACGTGCAACTACAGCTATATTATTTGTATTTTCTGGAATCATAAAACCATTACCAAGGGGCCCAATTAGTTCTACCAGATCACCTACTTTAGATTTAGCCATTATTTGTGTACCTTTACCTATTTCCTTATAAAGAATATCAAAAGTACCACTATCTGATTCAATTCCATAAAAACTAAATGGCCTTTTTAGGAAAGGATCTTTATTTTTCCACATAGATAACATTACAAACTGTCCTGGTTTGGCTTTCCTGGCAATTTGAGGAGCTTCGATCCTCATTCTATAATAATTATCATTTAAATTAATATTTTCAATTAAATTACCACTTATCATTAAGGGAATATTAATATTTTCTATTTTCATTTATTTCTCTATTTATAAAATATTTATTATCATTAAAATTGTTCTAATTTTAAAATTTATTCTATTCCTTACCACTTACTAAAGCCAAAAGAGCCATCCTAATATAAACTCCATTATGAGCTTGTCTAAAGTAAGCTGCTCCTTCATAATCATCAATATCAGTGGAGATTTCATCTACTCTGGGAAGGGGATGAAGAATGGTAATTCCTTTTTTAGCTTGATTAATAATAGAAATATTTATGATATACGAACCTTTGACTTTTTCATATTCTGTCAGGTCTTCAAATCGTTCTTTCTGTATTCTGGTAACATAAACAATATCACTAACCGATAAGGCTTTTTTTAGATCCTCAGTCTCTTCAATATCTGCTCCCCGACTTCTTAGATCAGCAGTTATCTCTGATGGCATTTGTAGAGATTTGGGAGAGACAAAAAACATTTTATTGCCATAGAGAGTCATAAAATAACTTAATGAATGTACGGTCCGCCCATATTTTAAATCTCCCACAAAAGTAACTGTCTGCCCCCCTAAAGCCCCTTTTTCCTTACGAATGGTATATATATCTAAAAGAGCTTGCGTGGGATGTTGTCCGCTTCCGTCGCCGGCATTAATAAAAGGATGTTTGGCATTATCAGCTGCAATCTGGGCAGAGCCATTCATAGGATGACGCATAACAATAACATCTGCATAACCATCCACTGTCCTAATAGTATCAGCCAAAGATTCTCCCTTAGCTGCAGAAGAACTGTCTGCACTGGCTACTGAAATTACTCGAGCACCCAACCTATTGGCAGCAGTTTCAAAAGAAAGACGGGTTCTGGTACTTGGTTCAAAAAATAAAGTTGCTACTATTTTACCTTCCATATTTCTGATAATATTTCCATCTTTGACTTGTTTTTCAAAATTTGCAGCGGTATTCATAATCAAATTTAATTCTTGAGGCGAAAACTGAGCAGTATTTAAAATATCTTTCCCTTTTAACATTTCGACCAATTCCTTTCAATTTAGTTTTATGATTTACTACCTAATCTTTTTCTATAATTGTTCCGCTTTGTTCCTTTAAAGCCTCTAAAGCCTTATCCAAAGAGGTAATGATAGCTTTCTTCCCTCCATTTTCTAAAAATCTCAAACAAGCTTTAACCTTTGGCCCCATGCTTCCCGCCAGAAAATGTCCTTCCTTAAAATATTGTTTAGCTTCCTCGAAAGTTATTTTACCTAAACCTTTCTCGTTAGCTTTACCATAATTAATTTTAGCTTCTCCTACATCGGTAAGAATTAAAAAAATATCAGCACCTACTATTTCTGCTAATCTTTCTCCAGCAAGATCTTTATCTATTACCGCCTCAATCCCTTGGTAATTTCCCTCTTCATCTTCTAATACCGGTATACCTCCGCCACCGGAAGCAATAACAATTACTCCTGCAGCAACTAGCTTTTTAATAACCTCGGCTTCTAAATTAGCTATGGGATCTGGTGAAGGAACGGTTCTCCTCCAGCAGCGCTCTCCGTTTGGCTTAACCTGTTTTATTATATATTGAGGGTTATTCTCCTTCATTTCTTTAGCTTCTTCTGCGGTTAGAAAATTACCTACCGGCTTGGAAGCTTTATCACCAAAAAATTCTGGGTCATTTTTATCTACTAAAACCTGATTTATTATCGCACAAACCGGTACATCAAGATCCATTTTTTTAAGATGATTTATTAAGGTTTGTTGCAACATATAGCCAATTTGCCCTTGAGTCATTGCACCTACTACATCCATAGAATGAGCCGGGACAACATCTTGAGCCGACTTTTGTTGTACCATTAAATTACCAACTTGCGGACCATTCCCATGGGTAATGACTAGCCGATCTTCCTGGTCAAGGTTTTTGATAATTTCTGAGATATGTTTTGTGGTTTTCCAGCAATTCTTGAACTGTTCCTCCGAAGATCCTTTTTCATTGGATTGTTTTATCGCATTTCCACCTAAGGCTATTAAAATTACTTTTGCCATCTTTTGTTTTCTTCCTCCTAATTTACAAATATATATTTTAAATTAAACAAAGTTCCCTTTAATTATATCAATTTAATTATACCAATTCATTTTTCAATAAATTTATTATAGCCTAACCTTTTAGATATTTCT
>JBBRDV010000039.1:0-12372 GCA_038203565.1 Atribacterota bacterium | reverse complement strand
TTTGTCCTACGGGCAGACACAAGGTCTGCCCGTACTAACTAAATAAGAGTTTTGAATTATGGTTTTTCGCTTTTCACTTTAAGCTTTTAATTTGATTAGTACAAACATTTTTTTAATTCAAAAATATACGCTATACTATATACTAACGACATATTAATTGGTAAATTGGTCAATAGGTCAATTGGTAAATTATAAACACTTGTATCTTGCAACTTGTATTTAAAACTAACGACTATTCACTATTCACTAACGACTAATTTAATGGGAGTTATCTTATGAAGGTAGTTACCAGTCAGCAAATGAGAGAAATTGATCGCAAAGCAATAGAGGAAAATAAAATATCTGGTCTTGCTTTAATGGAAAATGCTGGATTAAGAATATTTCAAAGCTTGAAAGATATTTATTCAGACTTAAGATTAAAAAAGATTATAATCTTTGCTGGATCGGGCAATAACGGTGGAGATGGTTTTGTAGTTGCCCGTCATCTTTATGATTATGGAGTGAAAGTAAAAGTATTTCTCCTGGCTCCTTTTCATAAAATTAAAGATGAGGCAGGAGAAAATTTAAATATAATTGATAAAATGGGAGTCGAATTAATTGAAGTAGAAACAGTAAAACTCGAAGAGATACAAAAAGCCATACAAAATTCTGATTTGATTATTGATGCTATATTAGGAACCGGATTGCAGGGAAGGGTGATTGACTTAAAAGCTGAGATAATAAATTTGATTAATGTGGCTAACAAGGAAGTAGTTGCAATTGATGTTCCTTCTGGTTTAAATGCAGATTCAGGAAAGATTGAAGGACCATGCATCAAAGCAACTCATACTATTACTTTAGCACTGCCAAAAATTGGTTTACTGCTTTTTCCTGGAGCAAGCTTTGCAGGAAAGGTAAAAGTTGAAGACATTGGCATACCTTCTTATCTTTTAAAAAATAGTAAAATAAAAACTAATCTGGTAACCAAAGAGATAGTCAAATCACTTCTACCGTTTCGTGCAACTTATTCACACAAAGGCTCTTTCGGCAAAGTCTTAATCTTAGCTGGTTCGGTTGGTATGACTGGAGCAGCTTATTTAGCCAGCGAAGCAGCCATGAGAAGTGGAGCAGGTATTGTGATATTAGGAATTCCTCGAAGTTTAAATCAAATAATGGAAGTAAAGTTAACTGAAGTGATTACCCTTCCTCTTGCTGAAACGGTAAAACAGTCTTTAGGAGAGGAAGCAGAAGAAACAATTTTGAAATTAATGAAAGATTTTTCTGTATTAGGGATAGGCCCTGGTATTTCTCGGGAATTAGGGACCCAACGATTAGTAAGAAAAATCATAGAAAAGTCTAACATCCCTTTAGTTATTGATGCCGATGCAATATATGGCTTAAGTGAGGATCCTGCCATATTGAAAAAGACTAAAACTCCTCTGGTGATTACTCCTCATCCAGGAGAGATGGCTCAACTAATAAATAAGGATATAGATTATATTTTAAATAATCAATTAGATATTACCAGAGAAATTGCTCAAAAATTTGGGATTGTGGTAGTTTTAAAGGGAGCTAGAACAATTATTGCCAATAAAGAAGGAGAAGCCTATATCAATATTGGTGATAATTCGGGAATGGCTACCGGAGGTTCGGGGGATGTTCTTACTGGAATAATTTGCAGTTTGATAGCTCAAGGGGCCGATAATTTTTCGGCAGCAATAACCGGGGTTTACATCCATAGCCTGGCTGGTAATTTAGCCCGAGATGTCAAAGGAGAAAGAGGTATGATAGCCGGCGATATCTTATATCAAGTACCTCAGGCTTTTTTGAATTTAGAATAATTAAAGATAGCATATCGTATATCGTTAGAAAAATAAAAGTAATTCGCTCCAATTGTCATTGCGAATCCTAATTTTATCAGGGCATGGTATCCCTTCATTAAACCAATAAATTAAAGCGATAAGATAAAAATCATAATTTGAAATTCAAAACTTTTTTCTTCAATTTTACGTTTTATACGATATACGATATACGATATACGATATAAAAGAAGGGAAAATTAAACTATGCAAAAGTTATTAGGATCTACCTGGATAGAAATAGATCTTGATGCAATTGCCCAAAATGTAAGAAATATTAAAAAATTAATAGGTGAAAAAAAAGAATTAATGGCGGTAGTTAAGGGGAATGGCTATGGGCATGATATTTTAGAGATTTCGTCAATAGTTTTAAAAAATGGAGCTACCAGACTGGCAGTCGCTCGTTTAGAAGAAGGCATTTTTCTCCGCAAAGCCGGAATTGCTGTTCCTATTTTAGTCCTTGGTTTAACCTTAGAACAACAAGTAGAATTGTTGGTATCATATAATATAAATCCTACAGTGTGCAAGTATGAAACAATGGAAAAGCTTTCTAAGTTTGCAGTTAAAGAAAATAAGACCGTAAAGGTTCATATTAAAGTGGATACCGGCATGGGAAGAATAGGAATTTTTCCCAAACATGTTTTATACTTTGTTAGAAAAGTAAAGGTTTTGAAAAATGTGGAAATAGAAGGCATTTTTACTCATTTTTCAGTGGCGGATGAGAAAGACAAGGCTTATACTGAAGCACAATTTAAAAAATTTATGGAAGTCTTAAATATTTTAGAAAAAGAGGGAATAAAAATTCCGGTAAAACATGTAGGAAACAGTGCTACACTTCTTGATTTTCCTCATATGTGGTTAGATTTGGTAAGGCCGGGAATCTCTATATACGGACTATACCCCTCTACAGAGGTACAGAAGACCGTAAAATTGATTCCGGCTCATAGTTTTAAAACGCGGATAATTTTTTTGAAAGAATTACCCGCGGGAGAATGTATCAGCTATGGCCGAATCTATACTACCAAAAGAAGAACAAAAGTTGCTTCCTTGCCAGTTGGTTATGCTGATGGTTACAACCGGCTTCTTTCTAATCAAGGAGAGGTTTTGGTAAGAGGAAAGCGTTTTCCTATAATCGGGAGGGTATGTATGGATCAAACCATGATAGATGTTACCAATCTTCCTCAAGTGGAAGTAGGAGATGAAGTAGTATTATGGGGAAGGCAGGGACAGGAAGAAATAACCGTAGAAGAAATAGCAGAAAAAATTGGAACTATTAATTACGAAATTATCCATATGCCTGATAAAAAACGAGTGCCTAAGTTGTTTATTAAGGATGGAAGACCTTATAAAATTAAGAGTATGTTAGGGGAAAAATTGCTATAGCATATAGGATAATATGCGCCCAAAAAATAACTCTAATTGATGAATAAATTAATTGGTGAATAGGAGAATTGGTGAATAGGTCAAGATGAATTTAACTATCATTACTAAAAGTCCTGAAGAAACGAAAAATTTAGGGAAAGAAGTAGGTAAATTAGCTAAACTGGGAGACTTATTAGCTTTTTACGGTGAACTGGGTGCAGGTAAAACCTGTTTCATTCAAGGAATATCTCAGGGGTTAGAAGTAAAAGATTATGTCACCAGTCCTTCTTTTACTATTATAAATGAATATCAAGGCAAAATTCCCATCTTTCATTTTGACCTGTTCCGCCTTAATAATGCGGAAGAAATATTAGAATTGAGTTACAAGGAATATTTTTACGGAGAAGGTTTGACAGTTATTGAGTGGGCTGAGAAGATTGAACAGTTTTTACCCAAAGAACACTTAAAGATCGATATCAAATTTAAAGATCGCTATCAAAGAATAATTTCTTTTATTCCTCAAGGGGATAGATTTAATAATTTTTTAGAGGAACTAAGCAGAATTGAAAATATTAGGGATTGATACTTCTACTAAATTTTGCAATTTAGGTTTAATTGAAGATGAGGATATTCTTATAGAGTGTACTATTAATGGTTTAAAGAAGAAACATTCTTCCATTTTAGTACCTGCTATAAAAAACTTATTAAATAGGATCGGCTTAAAAATTGAAGAAATTAATGGTATCGCTGTTTCTATGGGTCCGGGTTCTTTTACCGGACTCCGCATTGGCTTATGTGTAGCAAAGGGGCTATGTTACGCTCGTTCATTACCTTTATTGGGAATTCCTACTCTAGATGCCATGGCATTCCCCTTTAAAGAAATTCCCTATCTAATATGTCCCGTTTTGGAATCTAAGAAAGATGAAATATATGATGTGGTATTTCGGGGAGGGGTTAGCTTGCATAAGATTATGGATTATAAATGTGAAGATATTCAAAGTCTACTTGTTCGGCTCTCTCCCTTAAAAGAAAAGATAATCTTCTCAGGAGATGGAATTAAAAAATATCGAGATATTATTAAGGAAAAAATAGGTAAAGATGCTTTGTTTATCGATTCACAATTAAATTTACCGGTGGCTACCAGTATTGCTTTTTTAGGTTTAAATAAGCTTAAAAAAGGGGAAAAAGATAATATCTCTACGCTTTCTCCTTTTTATCTGAGGAAGTCTGAGGCTGAAATTATTTGGGAGAAAAAAAATAAGTGATTGACCATGATTAACCAAAGTTTTACCGGAATAGTTATCAGACCTATGGAAATAGATGATTTAAAAAAAGTATTAGAGATTGAGGAACAATCTTTTCCCTTTCCCTGGACTCAGGACCTATTTTTTAGCGAATTAACCCGAAATAGATATGCTAGATATTTCGTGTTAAAGAAAGATAATGAAGTAGTAGGTTATCTTGGTCTTTGGCACAAAGGAAGCAGTTTCCACATTACCAATATTGCTATTACCGAAAAATTACGTAGAAGGGGCTATGGAGAAAAATTTTTGAAGTTTATTGAGAAAATAGCTATTATCTATAGAATTAAGAAAATATCTTTAGAGGTAAGAAAATCAAATTGTATTGCCCAAGATATGTACAGAAAATATGGCTATAAAGTGATGAGGGTTTTGAGAAATTATTATCAAGAAGAAAGAGAAGATGCCTTAGTTATGGAAAAGAAATTATAAAAGGAAAAGAATTATATGCCAGATTTAATATTGGGAATTGAAACTTCTTGTGACGAAACAGCAGCAGCTATTGTAGAAGATGGAAAAAAGATTATTTCAAATGTAGTGGCTTCCCAGATTAGCATCCATCAAAAATATGGAGGAGTAGTTCCTGAAATAGCTTCACGTAAACATGTAGAGTTCATCATTCCGATAATTGATAAAGCCTTAGACGAATCAGGAAAAAGGATTACTGATTTATCTGCAATAGCAGTAACTTACGGCCCAGGTTTAATAGGTTCACTCTTGGTGGGATTATCTGTCGCTAAAGCCATGGCTTATGCTCAAAATATACCTTTTATCGGAATAAACCACCTTGAAGCTCACATTTATGCAAATTTATTAGAACATAATGAGATAAAACCTCCTTTTGTTTGTTTAATCGTTTCTGGTGGGCATACATCTTTGGTATATGTAAGACATTTTGGAAAATATAAATTATTAGGCCAGACCAAAGATGATGCAGCAGGAGAGGTTTTTGATAAAATAACTAAGGTGTTGGACTTGGGTTACCCCGGTGGGCCGATCACTGAAAAATTAGCTAAAGAAGGAGATTCTTCCTCAATTCAATTCCCTCGCCCACTTTTAAATGATAAAAGTTACGATTTTAGTTTTAGCGGTCTTAAAACCGCAGTAATCTATTATATAAAGGAATTAAAAAAAGAGAATAAAAATATACCTGTTAGCGATATATTAGCTTCTTTCCAACAAGCAGTAATCGATGTCTTGGTAGAAAAGACCATAAAAGCAGCTTTAAAATTTGAAACTAAACAGATTATATTAGCTGGTGGAGTTGCAGCCAATGGCCTTCTAAGAAAAGAGATAAAGAAAAAAGCAAATTTATTAAATATAAAGGTTTTTTATCCTTCAACTTTTCTATGTACTGATAATGCAGCCATGGTAGCTTCAGTTGGATATTATAAATTTAAAGAAAATATAAAATCATCTTTAAGCTTAGATGCGGTTTCAAGATTACCATTAGAGATAAAAAACTAGTAAATAGAAGCAAAAAATCAATAAATAACTTATAATCATAAAATGATGCGTTAAATAGCTAAATATGGCCGATAACAAGGTTTGCTTTTCCTAAGAAGTTTATATACTATATATAAGGTATTTTTAGCACTCTTACTATGAGAGTGCTAATTAATTTTAAAAATATTAAAGGAGGTTATAGAAAATGAAGATCAAAGGATTAAAGCCACTAGGAGACCGGGTACTGATAAAACCCAAACTTGAAGAGGAGAAGAGTAAAGGGGGAATTCTACTTCCTGATACTATTTCTAAAGAAAAACCCCAAGTTGGCGAAGTATTATCAGTAGGACCTGGCGGCACTAATAAAGAAGGAAAATTAGTTCCTATGACAGTTAAAAAGGGGGATAATGTAGTATACGCAAAATATTCAGGAACAGATATCAAAGATGATGATGATGAAGATTATCTCCTTTTAAGCGAAAAAGATATTTTAGCTATTGTGGAAAAATAAAATATAATATTTTTATTTAAAAATATTAAAAAATATTATCGAATTTTTAAGTGGAAAATGTGATAAATTAAATATAAAAGGAGGATAAATAAATGGCAAAACAATTTTTGTTTGATGAAGAGGCGAGAAGAGCTTTAGAAAAAGGAGCAAATACTTTAGCTGATGCTGTTAGGATCACTTTAGGTCCTAAAGGAAGAAATGTAGTTTTAGATAAAAAATATGGTTCCCCCACTATTACTAATGACGGGGTTACTATTGCTCGAGAGATTGATGTTGAGAACCCTTTTGAAAATATGGGGGCTCAGTTTGTTAAAGAAGTAGCAACCAAAACTAATGATATTGCTGGAGATGGGACAACTACTGCTACTGTATTAGCTCAGGCGATTATTCATGAAGGCCTACGAAATGTAGCAGCAGGGGCAAATCCTATTATGGTAAAGAGGGGAATAGATAAAGCTGTAGAAAGAGCAGTTATCGAAATTAAAAAGTTGAGCAAAGAAGTAAGCGATAAAGAATCTATATCTAATGTAGCTTCAATTTCAGCTGCAGATAGGGAAATAGGAAATATCATTGCTGATGCTATGGAAAAAGTAGGGAAAGATGGAGTAATAACTGTAGAAGAATCTAAAACCTTAGGAACTACTTTAGAGGTAGTAGAAGGAATGCAGTTTGATAAAGGATATATTTCTCCTTATATGGTAACAGACGCAGAAAGAATGGAAGCCATTTTAGATGATCCCTATATCTTATTAACTGATTCTAAGGTAAACAATATGAAAGGATTATTGCCTATTTTAGAAAAAGTTGCCCAGTCCGGTAAACCTTTATTAATTATTGCTGAGGATGTTGAAGGAGAAGCTTTAGCTACTTTAGTAGTAAATAAAATAAGAGGAACCTTGAATTGTGTTTCTGTGAAGGCACCCGGCTTCGGGGACAGAAGAAAAGAGATGTTAGCTGATATTGCCACGGTTACCGGTGGACAGTTAATTTCTGAAGAATTAGGACTTAAATTAGAAAATACAGAAATAAAAATGTTAGGGTCTGCTCATCAGGTGAAGATAAATAAGGAAGAGACCATCATAGTCGGAGGAAAAGGAGATACAAAAGTAATAAAGAAAAGGGAAGCACAAATTCGAATCCAAATAGATGAAACTACCTCTGATTATGACCGAGAAAAATTACAGGAAAGATTAGCGAAATTAGTTGGCGGAGTAGCTGTTATTAAAGTTGGTGCGGCTACTGAAACTGAACTCAAGGAAAAGAAACATCGAGTTGAGGACGCCCTATCTGCAACCAAAGCCGCGGTAGAAGAAGGCATTGTTGCTGGCGGTGGTACTGTTCTGATAAACATTATTTCAGCTTTGGAAGATATGAAGTTAGAAGGTGATCAGAAGATCGGAGCAGATATTATCATAAAATCTTTAGAAGCTCCAACAAAACAGATTGCTCAGAATGCTGGTTATGAAGGTTCAGTGATAGTGGAGAAATTAAAGGGTAAAGAAAAAGGAATCGGTTTTGATGCTACAACCGGAGAATTTACTGACATGATAAAAGCTGGTATTGTTGACCCGGTTAAGGTTACCAGATCTGCCTTACAAAATGCAGCCAGCATAGGTGGAATGATTCTTACTACCGAATGTTTAGTTGCCGATAAACCCGAAGAGAAGAAAGATATGCCGGCCATGCCCCAAGGTGGAATGGGTGGAATGTACTAAGTAAGTAAAACAAATTAATATATATAAAAAGCCTCTATACCGAAGAGATAAAAGGTATAGAGGCTTTTTATATAGTATGACTAAATAAATTAAAGGTTGTGTATCTACTTACTCCTCCTGTAAGCTGTAAGTGTTTATCCTAAAAGTTCTGGATTAGAGAAGTAATCTTTTACTTCTCTAGCCAACACACCACTTAAGAATAGTAAGCCAATCAAGTTAGGAATAGCCATAGCTCCATTAAGGGCATCGGTAAGCAGCCAAATAAAATCAACCTTGAGTACAGCACCCAAGAAAGCAAATATAACAAAAAGCCAGGCATAAGGTTTAATTACAGCAGGACCTATCATGTATCGGGCACATTGTTGGCCATAATAACACCAGGTAATAACGGTGGAGTAACCAAACAGTAAAGAACCAATAGCCACAATAGGTCCACCTATTCCTTTTAAAACAGAAGTGAAGGCATAAGCAGTAAGGGCGGTACTGGTAAGACCACCTGATAATTCTACAGATTTGGTCAAAACAATAACGAGACCGGTCATAGAGCATACAATTAGAGTATCAATCATAGTCTCAACCATACCAATACTACCTTGACGTGCCGGGTATTTAGTTTGGGCAACACCGTGAGCTATACTTCCACTACCTAAGCCAGCTTCGTTGGAGAATATTCCTCTGGCTACACCGTATCTCATGGCTTGAGCTACGGTAGCACCCGCAACACCACCAATGGCAGCCCTTCCAGTAAAGGCAGATCTAAATATTTCTCCGAAGGCCCAAGGGAGTAAATTGATTTTGGTAAAGATAATTATTAATGCCCCTATAATATAGAAGATACACATAATAGGCACTAATAATTCGCATACTTGTCCAATTCGTTTAACTCCTCCCACAACTACTATCCAGACTAAAATAGTTATGGCAATACCGGTTACTATTACCGGTATTTTAAAAACACTATTACCCACCAAAGCCATAGAGTTAGTTTGGACCATATCTCCGATACCAAAGGCGGCAATTGCTCCAAATAAGGCAAAGAGCCAGCCCAACCATTTTTGCCCCAGTCCTTTTTCGATAAAATACATCGAACCAGCTGCAAAGGCACCATCTTTATCTTTTATTCTGTATTTTACACCCAGGGTAGCTTCGCCCATTCTGGTAGCCATTCCGAAAAAGGCAGTAATCCACATCCAGAACAAGGCACCTGGGCCGCCAGCAGCTACCGCAGTAGCCACTCCGGCAATATTTCCATTGCCTACTGTAGCAGCCAGAGTGGCAGCAAGAGCCTGGAAAGGAGTAATGTCTCCTTCCCCTCTTTCAGCTTTATCTTTCTTAAACATACCTTTAAAGGTTATTTTCCAGGCATAACCAAGATGAAACAATTGAGGGAAACCTACCTTAATAGTTAGAAATATTCCCGTACCTATCAATAACACTATCATAGGTGGTCCCCAGACAAAATCATCAATAATCGTTAACAAATTCATTATAGCAGTCATAAATAAAAAGCCTCCTTTTCATTTATATTGGTTCTAATACCTTTTTAATTTATAAAATTAGGCAGTTGAAAAGGTGTAAAGTTTTTAGTGAAGAATTAATTTGCCTAAAAGACTAATTATAGTAATCGTAATTTAATTACTATAGCATCACCTCCTTGGAAGATTAAAAGTAAATACTGGTTCTCTCTATTAATTCACCTCCTCCTATCTCTAAAAATATTTTTGTGGGCTGGCCATTTTAATATTGTAACTAATAATATTGTATTCGACAAAGAATTTCAAAATCCTTCTTTTTAAGAAAAAAAATTGTATTTAAGTGTTTTTTCTTATCTTTTATTAAATGGTGGGAAAAAAGGTGTTTCTACAATTTCCGCTTCAACCTCTTTATTTCTGATAGTTATATCTACTTTACCGCCTTTTTTCGTATAAGGAAGGTCTAAGATAGCCCATGCATAAACCTTTTTCAAAGAAGGACAATAATTTCCAGAAGTAACATATCCGATCTTTTTGCCATCTTTTTTTACTTCCATTTTGCTTCTGGGAATACCACCTTGGGGGATATAAAGTCCTACTAATTTTCTGCTAACTCCTTTTTCCTTTATTTTAAGTAAAGCATCTTTTCCTATAAAATTCTCTTTATCAAACTTTACTGTCCAATCTTGTCCACTCTCTAAGGGGTTTACAGTTTCATCGATGTCATTACCATAAAGCCAATAACAAACTTCAAAGCGGGTAGTATCTCTTGCTCCCAATCCACATGGTTTTAACTCGAACTTTTTACCTTCCTTAAGAATACCTTGCCAGATGTCTATGACATCTTCAGGCTTAAAGGTATAAATCTCAAATCCATCTTCTCCAGTGTAGCCAGTCCGGGAAATAAGGATCTTCTTTCCAAATATTTCTCCAAATATAAATTTAAAGCGCTTCAGCTCTTTTAGAGGGATTCTAACTTTTACTAAAGGTTCTAATAGTTTTAGTGAATCAGGACCTTGCACTGATACTTCGCCGTATTCTTTACTTTTATTGAATATTTCTACTTTAAAACCACCTTTGTTTTCAATAATCCAATCATAATCTTTGATCGAATAATTAGGTGAAGCATTGACTACCAATAGTACAAAATCATCCCGTACCTTATAGACAAAGAGATCATCAACCTGGCCGCCATGACCATAACATAAAGGTGAATACTTTATATCTCCATCATTCATTTTTATTAGCGAATTAGTTACCAGATAATCAGCAAAGGGGAGGGCATCTTTTCCTTTTAATTCAATTTCTCCCATATGGGATACATCAAAAATACCCACTCTTTCTCTTACCGCAAAGTGTTCTTCAAGAATACTGGTATACTGAACCGGCATATCAAAACCATCAAAGGGGATCATCCTGGCCTTTAATTTTAAGTGTTCATTATGTAAAGGGGTTAATAATAATTCTTTTTCTTCCATTTTAAAACCTCCTGATTAAAAATTAATATCTTTTTCTTGATATTTTAATTCATCTTTAAGTTTCAGCTCATCATCATAAGTTAAGATCGGTCTTTTAGCAGCTAAAAGATCATTAGTTCGTCTTATAGGGGTATTGTGGGGAGCAGTGGTTAATAAATCAGGATTGGTCTTAGCTTCATTAGATATTTTTATCATAATCTCAATAAATTTATCCAGCATTTCTTTGCTTTCCGATTCCGGTGGTTCCACCATGATAGTTTCTTCTGCATAAGGTTCAAAATGAGGGAAGTATATAGTAGGAGGATGCATCCCATAATCCATTAACCTTTTGGCAATATCTAAAGTCTTCACCCCGTATTTTTTATAATCTTTTCCGGTAATTGTACATTCATGGCCACAATAACGGTCATAAGCTGGTTTATAATATCTTTTTAATTTAGCTAAAATATAATTCGCATTGATTATACTGGTTTCTGAAGCATTATAAAGGCCATCCGGTCCCATACTAAGAATCCAGGCATAAGTTTTAACCAAAACCGAGAAATTAGACCAGAATGCCCTTACCATCCCAATACTCTTACTCCCAACATCCAATAGATAATATTTTTTATTGGTAGAATCAAAAGCGACATTGGGAGTAGGAAGGTAAGGAATAAGGTCTTTCTTTACTCCAATTACTCCAGCACCGGGTCCACCCCCTCCATGGGGAGTAGAAAAAGTTTTATGCAGGTTAAGATGCACTACATCGAAACCGGCATCTCCGGGTCTGATGATTCCCAAGGAAGCATTAAGATTAGCTCCATCATAATAGAGCAGGCCGCCTTTATTATGGACAATCTTTTCAATTTCTTCTATTCCTTCATCGTATAATCCTACAGTATTGGGATTAGTCAACATCAATCCTACAGTATCTTCATCCATTAATTCGGCCAGTTCTTTTAGGTCTACTGTTCCTTTTTCATTTGATTTTACTTCTATGACTTGGAAGCCAGCCATGGCAGCTGATGCGGGATTGGTACCATGTGCAGAATCCGGGATCAACATCTTATGTCTTTTATCTCCTCGATCGACAAAATACTTTCGCATAATGAGATTCCCGGTTAGTTCTCCGTGTGCTCCGGCGGCAGGAGCCATAGTATATTCGTCCATGCCGGTTATTTCACAGAGTAATTTATTTAAGTCATAAGCAATCTCTAAACAACCCTGTACCGTTTCTTCGGGGGCGAAAGGGTGTGCATAGATAAAATTA